>JBEPVC010000469.1:0-1502 GCA_041691235.1 Chitinophagaceae bacterium | reverse complement strand
ACAATGCCACGAAAGCTTTTGCTATTCAGAAGACTATAATCATCGGGCAAGATGGTTTCTGGCGGAAATTTATAAACATGAAATGGAGGATTGGTAGTTTTATTATGATCTGTATCTGATAATTTTTTCATAACCTGTTTTCAAATTCAAATTCCTTGCAAGGAGATTTGATCCTATTTTTTCCAATCTTTACTTTCGCCTTTATGTTTTTTTCCAAATTGAAAAACTCTTGAAATATTAAATCCAAACCGGGTACCACTTATGTCGCCATGCTTATAGTTTTCCGCGATAAAAGATTTTTCTGTAAGGCCTATTGAATTGGTGAATTGCAATTGAAAAACATGGCCGCCGGTTCCGATGCCGAGCCCAACTGATAAAACATTTTGAGAAAGAGGCGATTGAGTTGCTGGCAATTGATAGTAATATTCGGCGCTCAAACTCATTCTTTTAGAAACCTTTTGTTGTGCAGCAATTCCGATGGCGGCTACATCCTGCTTGTAATCATTGTTTTTAAAATGATTGAAAGAAATATTATCAAGATGAATAAAAGTTGGCATAACCTGCACTGAAAGCCCTTCGGTAAATTTCCTGGCAATAAGTAATTGCAAAACATAAGACATGCGATCCATTTTTGCAAGCGAATCAGAAGGCTCAAAACCAAAATCTCCCGCCTTGATTGTATTCGTTGCAAATGTTGATACAAATGAAACAGTGAGAGGCATTCCGGTTACAGAAGATTGCTTTAATAATTTTATTTTAAAAAAACCATCGTACGTTTTTTGAAAGGCGTTGTGGCCAACGCCTACCATAAAATTATTCGTTATGCCATAGTCGAAACCTATCCGCACATTAAAGTACCCATTATCCAAACCAAAGAATTGATACGCGCCATTTTTCAACGGCCCGAAGCGATGCGATATTCTTACATCTAAAACATGCGCGGGCAGGTTCTCTACGGAATGTCCGGTAATAACGCGTGTGTAACCGAATGTTGCAGCCGCATATACAGTTTTCTTTCCCGATGATTTTTCCAATTGCGACATCAGGTCAGTTGTGTCCTTATCGTGATTCGCTTTGCTTGTGTCTTGCGCACTTACTCCCTGGATAATAAAAAACACAAGTAAAGTAAATAATAGTTTTTTTGATGCCATAAAAATTTAATTAGTTTATTTTTTTTCGTAATTACAATTGATTGTTAATTCAATACTTTCAGAAATTTTATTTGTAACAATTGACGGAACACGTATGTTATAATCTTTTACTAAAACTTTAAATGAAGAAGTAGCAGAAATTTTTCCATCTTTAATAGTTATTGTTGCAGGCTCTGCAATGTTTTTTGTTACACCATGTATAGTCAAATCCCCTTTTATATTTACATTATACGTTCCATCTTTTGCCGGATTTACATTGATGAGATCAGCAATAGTTCCTTTGAATGTTGATTTTGGATATTTATTGCTTTCCATATAATTCTCATTAAAGTCGTCTTCCATTTTTGCTTT
>JBEPVC010000468.1:0-1507 GCA_041691235.1 Chitinophagaceae bacterium | reverse complement strand
AGCGATAGTTTTTCATTATACCTGTCATACAATAATTCTTTTACTTTAAAAATCCAGGCAGGCTTTCTCATTGTCTGCAAATATTTTACACTTAGCATTTCATTTAAGGATTGTAATACCATGCTTTCAATTGCCAAAGGAGATGTATTATCGAAACATTTTACTTCTTTAAATATGTTATGAAAAATATTTTTTAAAAGAGGATTTTTAATTTCATGCACGCCTTTAATGGGCGCGAGGTTAACATCATACTTTGCAAACCATTTATTATCTATATCAATATGTAAAGCAGATACAACTTCCGAATAATCAGCATTAAAATGAGGCTCTGAGCTATGGTTGTATAATAAGCACCCTGCTGATAGCTGAAATTTCTTTTGTTTATGCGTTTCTGTCAAATTTCCTTTAGTAGTAAAAGCAAAATGAGCATTTTGATGGTAATGCCATGGACAACTTTTATAATGGTAAAATTCCGAATCAACAATGGTTAAGCCATTTACATAAAATTTTTTTTTTGAATTGCCGTAAAATTTCCCCTTTTTAAGGTTTTCCATGGAAGAGCAGTTTTTAATTCCTTCTTATTGAAGTTAAAGAAAAAAAAGAATATTATTTTAAAAATAAAATTGTTTTGTAACCAAATGGTTTCATATATTTGTAACCGAACAGTTACATAATTATGAGAAGAGATGTTTTCCAGGCAATAGCCGATCCAACAAGAAGAGAAATCATAAACGTGGTTGCCCGCCATCCGCTAAATCTTAATGCAGTTGCCGAAAAATTTGACATAAGCCGTCCGGCAATTTCAAAGCATATAAAAATTCTTACAGAATGCGGGCTTATTGAAATCAGGCAACAAGGCAGGGAAAGATATTGTGAAGTCAACCTTGCGTCGCTTAACCAGGTTTCACAATGGATAGAGCAGCATCGCATTTTATGGGAAAACAAGCTCGATTCACTGGATAAGTTTCTTAATAAAAAAAATATTTCAACGAAAAAAAGTAAAAGAAAACCAAGTGTAAAGAAAATAACAAAGCGAAAGAAAAAATAATCAACTGCATTTACATACAAATAATAAAAATGAAAAAATGAAACAAGACCCTTTTGTAATTGAAAGAACTTATAACGCATCCGCAGAAAAAGTATGGAAAGCTATTACCGACAAAAATCAAATGAAGCAATGGTATTTTGATATTGCTGAATTTAAGCCCGAGGTTGGTTTTGAATTTCAATTCACCGCAACAAATGAAGGTATATCTTATAAACATTTATGCCAGGTAAAGGAAGTAGTGAAGGGCAAGAAACTCAGCTACAGCTGGCGTTACGACGGTTATGAAGGCAATTCACTTGTTACCTTTGAATTATTTCCGGAAGGCCAAAAAACAAAATTGAAATTAACACATGAAGGGCTGGAAACATTCCCTCAAAATAAAAAGGATTTTGCAAAAGAAAGCTTCGCTGGTGGATGGACATATATTATCGGGAAGTCATTGAAAGAATATGTAGAATA
>JBEPVC010000467.1:0-1529 GCA_041691235.1 Chitinophagaceae bacterium | reverse complement strand
ATGCAGCAACTTTCTTTTCTTCTTCTACTTTCCAGTTTACAAAAGTTTCAATTTCAGGGTGATCTAAATCAAGGCAAACCATTTTTGCCGCACGCCTTGTAGTACCACCACTTTTAATAGCACCTGCTGCCCTGTCACCAATTTTTAAAAAACTCATTAATCCGCTGGAAGTACCGCCGCCGCTGAGTTTTTCACCTTCGCCGCGAATGCTGCTAAAGTTAGTTCCTACCCCACTTCCATATTTAAAAATTCTTGCTTCACGCACCCATAAGTCCATAATGCCGCCTTCATTTACCAAATCATCATTAACGCTTAAAATAAAACATGCATGGGGTTGCGGGCGCTCGTAAGCTGAGGTTGATTTTTTTAATACGCCGTCATTCGCATCTACATAATAATGTCCTTGTGGCTTTCCGGTAATACCATACACTTCATGCAAGCCTGTATTAAACCATTGTGGCGAATTAGGCACGCATGATTGATTTAAAATACCATAAATAAGTTCTTCATAAAAAACCTGTGCATCTCCGGCTGTTGCAAAATAATTATTGCGCTCGCCCCATACGCGCCAGCAATGTGCCATGCGATGTGCAACTTGTTTTACAGATGTTTCTCTTCCTGTTGAGCCGTCCGGTTTGGGAACGCCAGCCTTTCGAAAATATTTTTGCGCTAAAATGTCTGTTGCAATCTGGCTCCATTGTTTCGGCACTTCAACGTTATCCATTTGAAAAACTATTTCGCCTGTTGTGTTTTTTATTACCGACGTACGATAATCATATTCAAACATATCAAAAGGAGGAATACCTTCCCTGGTGAATTGACGCGGAAACCGAAGGCCGGTAGCAGCCAGATTATTACTTGACATTGGGTTAATACTATTTAAAAGGTTAATAAATTATTTTTGGGATGCGGGAGAACGAAAATATTTTTTCTCATTCATAAAATACATGTTGAATTTTGCACAGTCTGTGGAAAAGAAATGTGTATAATTTCGTAAGCCTTACGCACGTTACGTTTAAAAATTTTTGCACATTTTAAAGTAAATTTTTTTTGGTACACAGGAATTATTTCAGTAGGCATTATCATTTAAAATAAATTATGCGAACAATAATTCAAAGAGTTTCAAAAGCAGCAGTGACAATAGATGGCGCAGTAGCAGGAAAAATAGATAAGGGATTGCTTATACTTGCAGGAATTGAAGATGCTGATACCGATGAAGATATAAAATGGCTTAGCAATAAAATAGTAAACCTTCGCATTTTTGATGATGAAAATAGAATTCCGAATATATCTGTAAAAGATATTGATGGCGATATTTTATTAGTAAGTCAATTCACCTTGCATGCTTCTACAAAAAAAGGAAACAGGCCTTCTTATATTAAAGCAAGTAAACCGGAAATTGCTATCCCTCTTTACGAAAAGTTAATCATGCAATTACAAAATGATCTTGAAAAAAAAATTGCAACTGGCGTGTTTGGCGCAGATATGAAAGTTGAATTAATTAATGATGGCCCGGTAACAATTATTAT
>JBEPVC010000466.1:0-1532 GCA_041691235.1 Chitinophagaceae bacterium | reverse complement strand
GTTTTTATTTCCACACCTGTTTGAGGTAATACCTTATCAAAAAAATCTATTGGCCTTTTAAGAATGCTTCCTTCGCCCGTAAAAGTAATATCAAAATTAAAGAGCGCAGCTAATGGCACAAACATACGTAACGAAAGCCCGCTTTCACCGCATGAAACCATTACATGCTTTTCAGGAAATGGCGCAGAAAAAATATGCTTCGCCGAAGTAATGATTATTTCATTCTTAATAGAATCTACAGTTGCTCCTAACTTTTCAACAATTTTCTTTGCGGCCTGGTCATCATTGCTATTGCCTGCATTATCAATTATTGTAGTTCCCTCACTAATAAGCGCAGCCGCACAAGCACGCTGCATGCTGCTTTTAGAAGGCGGCGCCGAAATACTGCCCGAAATTGAAGAAGGAAAAACTGTTGCTATCACTATAAATTATTATTGAAAATTTTGTACAACTCATCAAGAGGAATTGATTTCACCGAACCGTGCCCAATAGAATCTAATACAATAAAACTCATATTGCTTCCCGATTTTTTCTTGTCATGCTGTAATGTGTCCCATGCTTTTTTCTTATCAAATGAAAATGAAACAGGTAACTCATATTGTTTTAGTAAATCAATCACCTTTTGTGTTTCTTCTTGTTTGAAATTATTTACTTCTTCAGAAATTTTACATGCAGCAACCATTCCGATACTTACTGCATTACCGTGTGGAAGATTGCTGATGTTTTCTATTGCATGACCGATAGTATGACCAAAATTTAAAAGCTTTCGTTCACCGGTTTCTTTTTCATCCTGCGAAACAACATTGTATTTTATCTCAACATTTATTTTTATAATGTCAGCAATATCTTTTTCAGAAGATTTAAATTTTTGCAAAGATTTTTTTTCAAGAGAAGAAAACATGTCTTTATCTTTTATACATGCATGCTTTATAATTTCTGCAAAACCATTTATCCATTCTGCATGTGGCAATGTTTTCAAAAAAGAAAAATCATAAATCAAAAATTCCGGGTGGTTTATTACACCAATTAAATTTTTATACGCGCCAACATCTACGCCATTCTTCCCTCCTATACTTGCATCTACCATTGCTAAAATACTGGTTGGCACAAATGCAAACTTTATTCCTCTCATATAAACAGATGCAGCGTAGCCGACAATATCAGTAACAACACCACCTCCAACGCCAACAATGAATGTTTGCCTGTCAGCATTTAATTCTATTAACTGAGCAATAATCGAATCAACGGTTTGCTGATTTTTAAAATGTTCTCCGGCTTTAATTACAATTGTTTGCCAGCCATTAAATTTTTTGTTGTGGGCTTTAAAAATATTTTCGTCGGTGATGAAGACTGTATTATTTTTTTGCAGCTTTTCTTCTATGAACGAAAAATCAGCATCGAAAAAACATTCAACTTTTTTTCCTGAAAATTGATACTGCGTTGGCAGTACTTCATTCTTAATCATTCATTATTTTATTCTGGTGATTGATACTTTCCAAATGAATAGCATCAAAATATTTGGTAATAAATTC
>JBEPVC010000465.1:0-1533 GCA_041691235.1 Chitinophagaceae bacterium | reverse complement strand
GCAATATGATATGCCATAGCGCGGACCGTAGCCTTTTTTTTATTGGCAGTTCCTTTTCTTAAAAGCGCTTCATCTGTGAACCCGTTAAATAAAGTGATTGTAGCATTACGTACTGCTTCATACTCTTCTAAAATATTTTTAATAGCTCTTTCATTTGCATTAGAGTAAAAGGCGTAGGCATCCTGCTCAAAGCCCGGCAGTTTTGTTTTCTCATTTCTTGCAAAGCACATTGCGCGGTATGCATAAATGCGTTCGTCATCTATAATATGAACAAGCATTTCTTTAATCGTCCATTTTCCTTCTGCATATTTATAAGTTAATTTTTGCGAAGGCAGAGAAAGGATAAATTTTTTTATTGCAACGAAATTATTTTTCAGATGCTGCAACACCATTCCATCACCGGGAACCAGTTTAATGTACATTTTTGCATAAGGCGGATATTCTCCTTTTTTGGGTTTCTCAATTAATTTCATAAATTTCTTTTAGCAATACAAAGTTGCGATTATATCATTAATGTAAGTTCAACAATCCGTAGCTTTAAGCATTCTCAAATAAATATATGGCATCAAACATTTTGCTGGTAAAAAATATGGTTTGTCATCGCTGCCTGCTGGCAGTTGAAAATGTTTTGAGAGATACTGCAATACCTTTTGAAAAAGTCGATATCGGCGAAATTCATTTAAAAGAAAAAATATCATCTGAACAAAATAATTTATTGAGCTCAAAGCTAGGAGCAATTGGCCTTGAGCTAATTGACAACAGGATGAGCGGAATGATTGAGAAACTAAAACAATTAATTATTAAGAAAGCAAGAAATGAAGTGGATGAAAAAGAAAATAAAATGAAGCTTTCTGTTTATTTGTCACAACATCTGCATCATGAGTATACTTACCTCAGTAGTTTTTTTTCTTCAGTAGAAGGTCGCACAATTGAAAATTATTTTATTGAGCAAAGAATTGAAAAAGTAAAAGAGCTGTTAGTATATAAAGAAATGACTTTGTCGCAAATTGCGTTTGATATGGAGTATAGCAGTGTTGCGCATCTTTCCAATCAATTTAAAAAGATAACCGGGCTAACGCCTTCACATTTTAAGAAGGTTGGCTCGATGAAAAGAAAATTGCTCGACGAGGTTTAACCCAAAATTCTGTAATCCTTTCCCAAAGCCATGTAACAACCACCTGCTTTTCTGACTCTACTTTTGTGTTATCAAATTAATTAAAACAAAATTTATGAAATCAGAATTTAAATTGAGTGCAACAACTCTAAACGACAAACAAAAATGTGATAACCAAAATTGCACTTGCGAAAATTGTAACTGTGGCACTAATTGCACATGTAAAAATGCAGCAAATAAATTTATCTATTTCATCAATAATAACCACTCTTAATAGGTGGTTTATTTCAACTTTATAAAATTTAAAATAAAATGAAAAAAGTATTTATTGCATATATCATGCTGGTAGCGTCTTTTACAGCATCTGCACAACGCGATACCACAACTATTGAACAATATTGCCAGGTAATAGCAACTCC
>JBEPVC010000464.1:0-1535 GCA_041691235.1 Chitinophagaceae bacterium | reverse complement strand
GTGTATAAGAGACAGCCTTAGCAGTTGCAGGTGGCTGATTGGTGGGATAGGTATAAAACGCAATCGAATTTGTAAGCCCTGCACTTTGCGAAACAAAGGTGATAAACACATCAGAAGGTTGTTTAATTGGAATATCGGCAATGGCAGCACTTTCAAACAATTCCGGGTGTAAAATTCTCAAGTCTATTCCGTTAGGTAGAATATTATTAATAAATGCAAGTAAATCAGCAGAAATTGAATCTTTGGTTAATAAATAATCCGGCTTTCCCAAAGAATCATACGTTCCTAACGCCTCATAATTTGTGGAGGTAAACTTAACAACTCTTGTTACGGGTGTATCCTGCTTACCACAAGCACTTAACATGAGAATAATCAACAGTCCCGCATAGGTCTGTATTTTCATAATACAATGCTGCTTAGAATATAAATAATAAATTAGAAAAAAGTGAATACTCCCTTTTATGAATAACCGGAAGTCATTGCTGCCAGCTATCTTGAGGCAAAAACTCTGCCATAAGTTTTTGCGGCGATGCTATAAAGATGCGGAAATATATTAGTATGTTTTTCAACTATGTATAATAAAGTGATAATAAAGACACGGACTTTTTAATAAAACCAACAACCACAGTATAAGTGCTCGTTATAAAAGTAATCTCGGCATGTTGGTCCAAGCATAAAGCATCTGTTTGCGCAAGCATCTACTTGTGCCGCTTGTAAAGATTAACCGATTACAACAACTAATAGTTAGAAAGTATTTTTTGTTTAAAGTATGCTGTTTTATTTAGGTTGGTTAAATATTATTACATTAGTTAATTATATGAACCGCAAATGTAAATTCACGATAATGACACGTTGTAACGTAAGATTAACGAAGTCTTATTGTATAGTAGAAAGATTCTCAGGCCTCTTCTTGAGAGCGGCACAAGCATGGCTAACACACAAAACCATTGCTACCAAGCTTGCGCCAAACGGGAGTCAGCTTTTTAATTATACCCGATAAAGGAAAAAAGATCATTAGGATAGCCAGCAATAGGAAAAAGATTCCGTTAATAAACAAGAAGGAATTTAAATTTAGGCAACTCTTAAATGGTATAACAGGTAAAATATTTCGGGTTTATAAAGCCTTATCAAATCAGTTTTCAAAATCAAAAGATAAAGAAAAATAAAATAAATATAATTGAAAAGTGATTTTTTTGTGAAATAGAAATAAGTCAAAACACTAATAAAAAATAATGAAATGAAAATGATAAATACAAACGTAAGGTCAAACTTAAACTTTCCATAGCTAAGAACTAAAGTATCGTATTTTACTCCTCTAAGAGAGGGATTATAAATTGCAAAGGTAGCAATATTGAAGCAAGTTTTGTCATATAAATAAGTAAAATATTTAACACTATTAAAAAGTGTTTCGTAAACAATGAAAGCTTTAACAAGAATGAAAACATCCGTTTTCATTCTTTCATTTATTTTCATATTTTTTTAGGCTTTCGTTATTATTTCATAATTTTTTTATCGGCATCCTTTAGTCCAGCGTC
>JBEPVC010000463.1:0-1543 GCA_041691235.1 Chitinophagaceae bacterium | reverse complement strand
GCAATGTAGCCTCGCCTGGAATCGAACCAGGATCTGGAGCTTCGGAAACTCTTATACTATCCATTGTACGACGAGGCCATTCAATTATTAACCTTGATTATTTTCCAAATTGAGCAATGTTACTTCCAAAAATCTTCACAGCAATTGCCAGTAATATAACTCCAAAAAATTTTCTTACTACTATTAATCCGTTTGGGCCTAATGCTTTTTCAATCCATTTTAATGATTTCAAAACTATAAAAATCACTATACAGTTTATGATAATACCTATCAAAATATTTATATCATGATAGTTTGCTTTTAAAGACATGATGGTAGTAAGTGTTCCTGAGCCCGCAATTAAAGGAAATGCAATCGGAACTACGCTTCCGCTTTTTGGATTACTATCCGGTTTAAAAAAATCAAGGCCCAATACCATTTCAAGACCTAAAATAAAAATTACAATGCTGCCCGCTACAGCAAATGATTGCACATCAAGTCCAAGAAGATTAAGAAAAGGCTGCCCGACAAACAAAAATAAAATCATGAATGCTCCGGACGCAAGGGTTGCCTGTGTTGAACGAATGGTGCCACCCATCTTATCTTTTAAAGAAATTAATATAGGAATAGAACCTAAAATATCTATTACAGCAAACAAAGTAAATATTACAGTAATGATTTCCTTTTGACCAATGTTTACAAAATCAGGCACTTATTTTTTGAGCAAAAATAACACAGAAGTTTTTGGGTATAGGCAATGACTTTACAAATTCAGGATTATGTCTCTATTTACAGCATTTACAATAAATGTTTTCTCCAAATAGAATCGGAATGTTTAACAGGTATTAGTTAACAAGGTGTAGTTAAAACTGTAATTTTACTTTGCCAAATAAAAAGATAGTATGAATAAATTTATTTTATTTGTCTGTGTTTTATTTTATCAGGTAAGCTATGCGCAGGTTAATGGAGTTTATGTTGGTGCCGATGGCGTTCCGCATAATTACCAGTTTTTTGATGGAACCGGAAATCCAATCGTAATCAATGATCATTCAAATATTGATGGCTCACCTTTATTGCAGGACAAATGGGCATTTGGAATTATAAGACTTAAAAACGGTATCACTTTTTCTGACTCTGCAATTAATTTTTCTTTATTTGATGATAAGTTGTTTTTCAAAAGAAATGACGAAACTTTTCCCATTAACTATGCTGTAAAAGATTTTTTAATTAAATATTCGGAAGATTTGAATGAAAATAAAATCTATCATTTTCAAAATAACTTTCCTGCAATAAATAAAAAAGACAGCTTAACATTTTATGAAATTTTATTTGACGGAAATTCAATCAGGCTTTTGAAATGGGAGCATAAAAAAGTAAGATCAGTTTATAAGTATAATGAACCTTTTCACAGGGAATATTTTCCGCTGCAGGAATTTTTTGCATTTTTCCCGAAAGAAAACAAAATTGTTGAACTGGGCGCTAAGATTAATTTAAAAGGATTAAGAAAAAATCTCCCTGAGTATTCAAATCAAATTAACAGATATAATTCGGCTCATAAATTAAA
>JBEPVC010000462.1:0-1549 GCA_041691235.1 Chitinophagaceae bacterium | reverse complement strand
AATTGCTTTTACCTTACTTGCCCGGTTCCTTTAATGATCCATTTTTCAGTAACTAATTTCTCTAATGCAAAAGGTCCCCTGGCATGTAGTTTTTGCGTAGAAATTCCTATTTCAGCGCCCAGGCCAAATTCCTCCCCATCCGTAAATCTTGTAGAAGCATTCATGTATACTACGGCAGCATCCACTTCATGTAAAAAACGGTTGCAATTGATTTTATTTTCAGATACAATGGCTTCAGAGTGTTTTGTAGAATATTGCTGAATGTGTGTAAGCGCCTCATCTATATCCTTCACCACTTTCACTGCGCATTTCAAACTCAGGAACTCGCGGCCAAAATCAGCCTTGCCGGCTTTCTGCAGGTAAGGATAACCTTTTAATAATTTATGAGCATTATTATCTGCAAAAATTTCTACCTGGTATTTATCAAATAATGGTTGCAATTTTTGTAAAAATTCTGATGCGATGGAACTATCAATCAAAACCGTATCTACTGCATTGCATACTGAGGGGCGGGATACCTTTGCATTTACTACAATGTTCAGCGCCTTATCAATCGCGGCATCTTTCTCAACATATATGTGACAAACACCAGCCCCGGTTTCAATAACGGGCACCAGGCTGTTCTTTCTTACAAATTGTATAAGATTGTCCGACCCACGTGGAATAATTACATCCACATATTTTGTTGCAGTAAATAGTTCATGCACTGTTTCCCTCCCGGAAGGGAGAAGAGTTATGCAGTCAGGATGGATATTATTTTCCTTCAATACCCGTTTGATAATGCCAATGGCCGCACGGTTTGTATTTTCAGCATCGCTGCTCCCTTTTAGCAGGCAGCCATTCATGCTGCGTAAACACAAAGCTGCAATGTCAAATGTAACATTGGGCCTTGACTCATAAATGGTACCAACCACACCAAAAGGAACGGTTACTTTTTGCAGCAACAACCCGTTATATAATTTCCTTTTCTGCAATACTTTTCCCGCAGGATTAGGTAGCCTGCTGATTTTGCGTATGCTCTCCGCAATATTTGTGATCCTTTGTTTATTCAGCAACAAACGATCAGTCCGCGGATCATTGGCATCTTGTTTCCCGACATCTATACTATTGGCTTTTAAAATAACAGCCATGTTTGTTTCAACAGCATCTGCCAGCATTTTCAAAGCCTTCTTAATTTGAGCATCTGATGTATTGCGAAGAGCAGAAGATGCCTTATAAGTTTTGATTATGAGCGATTCAATTCCTTTCATATTTTTTTAAAAAATTACAATATTATCTGCATGGGCTGCTATAATATTCTTTTTGGAAATTTGTGCAGCAATATCCGCAGCACTTAATTTTACTTTTGCCACACCTATTATGTCTTCTTCTTCATTAATTAATTGAACAACTTCACCGGCAGAAAAACTTCCCTTCACCTGGCTTATACCTACAGTAAGTAAACTCTTACGATTGTGTAAAGCCCTTTCGGCCCCTTTATCCACCCTTATTCCCCCAAAAGTTATGGAGCCGCTTGCCAGCCATTTTTGCCGGGCTTTTAAATTTGATT
>JBEPVC010000461.1:0-1551 GCA_041691235.1 Chitinophagaceae bacterium | reverse complement strand
CGCCAACATCTTTTAATGCAAATAATTGTATGCCATTGGCGAGGACGCCAAAGGCAGCAGCACTTTTCCAATAACACAAAAATATTTTCAAAAATATTTGCGTAACTCAAAAGTTACCTATATATTTGCGTAACTTTTAAATTACATATTATGCAAAATGAAATTAAACAAACATGGCATTTTAATCAATCACCACAAGAAGTTTGGGAATATCTTACTAAACCCGAACTGTTAGAACAATGGCTTATGAAATCAGACTTTCAGCCAATACCTGGTCACAAATTCTGTTTCACCAGCCCACATGGTATGGAACATTATTGTGAAGTGTTGGAAATAAAACCATTCACCAAGCTTTCCTATTCGTGGCAAAGAAAATCAGCTAAAGATGGTAAGCCTTTTAATTCAAAAGTATTATGGACGCTTATTCCAAAGGAAGGTGGAACCGAGTTGCAATTAGTGCATAATGGTTTCGCTGCTTTAGAAGATTATACTCAGCACAACAAAGGTTGGGCAATGTTGGTACCACGGATGGCAGAACTTTTAAACGCAATAAAAAAATGACAACACAAACATTGGATGTCTTCCAGGTAATTGCCGACCCAAGCCGCAGGCACATGATGCAACTGCTTTCAAAAGACAGCCTGACTATAAATGCTCTGGCTGAAAATTTTGATATGAGCCGTCCTGCTGTTTCCAAGCACCTTAAAATTATGTACAACGCAGGTTTCATTTCAATAACGGATATAGGCAGAGAACGCTATTGTACACTAAAGCAAGAAGGGTTTAATGAGTTGCAGGATTGGATAAAGTACTTTGACAAATTCTGGACAAGCAAACTCAAAAAACTGGAAACTTTATTAAACAATAAAATAAACAAAAAATGAAATTTCTATTAATATCCCGTCATACTGGCGGAAAGCAAGTTCCCGACAATGAAAAGCAACAAAACATTAAAGACCTGAATGAGTGGATAACTCTTTTAAATGCAAGTGCGGCATTGCCTGTTAAAGGAGGCAAGTCAGTAACGGCAGAAAATGTTTCCGATTATGAAGGACTCATTGAAGGTGCTTTGATTTTTGAAGCTGAATCACTAGATGAAGCAACAGCCAAAGCAAAAAAATCACCCGGATTAAAATACGGATGGACACATGATGTACTTAAAGAGTTAACGATTTAGTTCAGCATCGTTGATGAGATGGAGGTCTTAAATTAATAACAGCATTATTTACAAATCAAAAACAAATAAAAAATGAAAAACGAAAATTATAACAGCAGTATTAGTGCAAACATTACAGCCGATGAAGCATTCAAAGGTATTTGCAAAGTATCAGAATGGTGGGGCAATATAGAAGGCAAAACAGAAAAATTAAATGATGTTTTCACTTATCGTCCCGGCGACACCTGGGTGAATTTTAAAATAACAGAATTTATTCCCGGAAAAAAAATTGTGTGGCATTGTACTGACTGTTTTTTGCATTGGCAAAACGATAAAACCGAATGGAAAAACACAGATGTGGTTTTTGAAATTTTAGAGAACGGAGATTCAACACA
>JBEPVC010000460.1:0-1553 GCA_041691235.1 Chitinophagaceae bacterium | reverse complement strand
ACTATTGTCAGACTGCTTTCAATGGACTTCATAAAGCTTATTATTATCGCATTGTTAATTGCGTTCCCTTTAGCCTTAGTGTCATGTCAATTTAAAACTGAAACATTATATTTGTGAAATAAAACTCCACAAATATGACAATAAAAAAAATTAAATTAAGAACTAAAGATAAAGCGTTTCTGACAGATATAACAAAGACGGGCAAAAGGGATTCAAAAGAGTTCGAGAGAGCGTATATTTTATTGGCCCTTGATAAAGGGAAAACACATGAGGAAATAGAAGATTTTTATAATGTGAGTAGGATAACGATTTGGAGAGTTAAAACGAAGTATAATAAATATGGAGCTGAAATAGCCATTAAGGACGATCCGCATCCGGGACAACCACTTAAATATAAAGACAAGGAAAAAGGAGAAATAATTGCTCTGGCATGTACAAAAGCACCTGAAGGCAGAGCCAGATGGACATTAAGGCTACTTCAAAAAGCCTTGAATAAACAAAAAGGACTGGAAACAATAAATCATGAAACAATTCGCTTGACACTAAAAAAAACGAATGTAAGCCTTGGTTAAAAAAAATGTGGTGTATAGCAGCCATAACACCTGAGTATAGACAAAGAATGTACAAGGTGTTAGATTTATATAAAGAGCTCTATAATAAGGCATTTCCAGTTGTATGTTTTGATGAGAAAAGTAAGCAGTTATTAGAAGATTCCCGCAAACCGATACCATTAAAACCTGGAAGTGTAGCCAGGTATGATTATGAATACAAGCGCAATGGAACATGTAATATATTTGCTGCCAT
Organism: Chitinophagaceae bacterium; assembly: GCA_041691235.1. Taxonomy (GTDB): domain Bacteria; phylum Bacteroidota; class Bacteroidia; order Chitinophagales; family Chitinophagaceae; genus Ginsengibacter. The sequence goes on along the minus strand of JBEPVC010000460.1, from coordinate 749 downwards.
TGAGCCAAAAGCTGGTAAACATTATATAAAAGTTACGGATCACCGCACACGTCAAGATTTTGCCTGGTTCATGAAAGAGCTGATAGAAGATCAATATGGGGATGCAACAAAAATAAGAGTTGTATTAGATAATTTGAATACACATTTTGAAAAATCTTTTTATGAAACTTTTTCAAAACAAGAATCAAAAAAATTATTAAAAAAGATTCAGTTTGTTTATACGCCTAAACATGCGAGCTGGCTGAACATGGCAGAGATAGAAATAAATATAATGGATAAGGAATGTTTAGACAGGAATATCGGTAACAGAAAAGAATTGGAAAAGGAACTAAAAACATGGTGCAATCAAAACAATAAGGAGAAAAGAAAAATCTATTGGAGTTTCACAAGAGAAAAAGCGGATACGAAATTATCAAAATATTATGTTTCATAAATAAATTGACATGACACTAGTGAGTTTTCTCCTTCTGGCATTCAAAGAACAAGCAGTTGAAGTGGCGTCATGCTGTCCTGAACTTGATTCAGGATTGTTTCAGCATCTCCTGGCAAATAAAAATTATTGATGAACAACAAGAGACCCTGAAACAAGTTCAGGGTGACGCTTAAACTTCACAATTCATTTTGAACAAAGAACCCACAGTTGCAGTGAGCAATCTCGCGTTGCAAAGCAGCAAGATTGGAAACAACAAAAGCACAATAGATATTGCTGTGTCGGTTATCATATTTCTGCTTTTTGTTATGAGGTATAC
>JBEPVC010000459.1:0-1553 GCA_041691235.1 Chitinophagaceae bacterium | reverse complement strand
CGTAAATCTTCATCCCGAAAACATTTTACTATTTGGTAATAACGATCGTACCCGCTTACCATAAGCAATTGCTTAAAGGTTTGTGGCGATTGAGGTAATGCATAAAATTCACCGGCATTCATGCGGCTTGGCACCACAAAATCTCTTGCACCTTCGGGAGTAGATTTAATTAAGAACGGAGTTTCAATATCCATGAAATTCTGCTGATGCAAATAATTTCTTGCTGCACGGTTTACCGAATATCTTAATTCAATATTTTTCTTAACTGGATTTCTTCTTAAATCAAGAAAACGATATTTCATTCTAATATCATCGCCGCCATCAGTATCATCCTGGATTGTAAAAGGTGGCACTACAGATTTATTTAAAATTTTAAATGAAGAGACAAGAATTTCAATTTCGCCAGTGGGGATATTTTTATTCTTATTGCTGCGCTCACTAACGGTTCCGGATACTTGCAAAACAAATTCCCTTCCCAAGGGATTTTTATCGAGAAGCTCATTCAGCTTTTCATTTAATAATAATTGCGTAATTCCATACCTGTCTCTTAAATCGATAAAAGTGATAGAGCCAAATTTTCGGATAGTTTGTACCCAGCCAGCCAGTTGAATTTCTTTATTTAAGTCTGAAAGCCTTAGTTTGCCGCACGTATGTGTCCTGTACATTTTGTTTATTTTCCGTTTTGAAGCCGCAAAGATAAAGGTTAGAAATATTTTATTTCAAAAATGCGATAATAGTAACAAATCGAATAGATTTTATTCAACGTCTACTCTCACTCCTTCACTATGTGCTGTAAACTCAGGGGCGTACATGCATTGTATCGTTGTAATTCCGTTGCTAAAATTTCCTTCATGTGTTACAAACATCGGGTACTCGAAAACATAAGTTCCTTTGTTTAAATAGCCAAAGAAAAAATTAGTGCTTACATCTTTTGTTGTTTCATAATAGCCAAGTCCATCCTGGTATTTGTATTCACTTATTACATTCGTTGGCTCCATACATGACGCACGCATATCTTTCATGTGTACATATTCCATATCTCTATCTACACGAAGCTCTATACGAACTTTTATTTTATCGCCCATGTGAATTTTATCTCCATCGTTTACCGGAACTAGCACAGGCCCATTGTCAGAATTTTTTTCAATGAATAATTTTTTAGAAAGCTTTAAGGGCGTTTCTGAAAAAGTGATCTTATCTAAATTTTCAAAATATTGCCAGTAAACAGAACCCCATGAGGATTCATTGTTGATTGGTTGATTAGTTGATTGGTCGATTGATGAAGAAACTGTTACACTAATATTTCCCATTTCGGGTTTTACTTTATCGCCCTCTATTCTCTTTTTGAAATATCCGGTGCCTGCTTCTTGCTTTTCATCTTTACTGTTAAGGGTTGTATTACCTAATTTTATACTAACTGTTTTTTCTTCAGAAAGCCAATCACTTCCTTGCAGCAATAACGCGTAACACGCTTCTGCTGTAGCTTTGGTTGTTTTCCAATTATTGGTCTGTTTATTTTTCAGCAGCCATGTTTTTAAATCGCCAATTGTTTT
>JBEPVC010000458.1:0-1559 GCA_041691235.1 Chitinophagaceae bacterium | reverse complement strand
TTGAATTGCCTCAGGCTTTAGCCTGAGGATAAATAGAATAAAAATAAAAATTGGCTTTAGCCAAACTATCAATAAATTCAACAATGCCTTTTGTAAAAGTTTATATACATTTTGTATGGAGTACAAAAAACAGGGTGCCTTACCTTAAAACCAAAACAATAAGAACTGCTATGTGGCAACACATAAAAGAAAATGCAAACACCAAAGGAATATTCATTGATTTTGTAAATGGCTACCAGGAGCATTGCCATTGCCTGGTTTCATTAGGTACTGAACAAACCATTAGCAAAGTAATGCAATTGATAAAAGGTGAAGCAGCATATTGGTTCAACAAGCAAAATTTTATTTCTGAAAAATTAGAATGGCAGGATGAATATTTTGCTGTGTCTGTTTCAGAGTCAATGTAGAATACAGTAAGAGAATATATAAAGAACCAGGAAGCCCATCACAGCAAAAAAACATTTCAGCAGGAGTATGATGAATTCATTATTAAATATGGCTTTGAGGTGTTTAAAGATGAATGAGATATTTTGCCTAAAGCCAATGCATTTTATATAAATCATCCAGCTAAAGCTGGATGCAATTAAATAGACAGGATTGAATTACATGAAATTTTTAAGACATGAATTGCTTTTTTGAGCTAAAGCTGGAAACAAAATAATGAATAGCATCAATTGCTTTTTGAATTACCTCATAATTTTGAATTGTTTCAGAATTTTGAATTGCTTTAGAATTTTAAAATTGCTTCAGATTTGACTTGCCACAGGCTTCTGCCTGTGGATAAAAAAGAAATAAAAAATTGGCTTTAGCCAAAATATAAAAATGAAATTCTAAATGAATCAGCATCTACAAACTATTCTCAATTTTATTCAACAATCACAGCATTTAAGTGATGAAGAAAAAGCAACTTTATCCAAAGCGGCCAAAGATGCAGACAAAGAAATTTCCATCACCGAATTTAAACTTGAGCGTACAGAAAAAGTAAAACGCACCACTGCTATTTTATTAGAAGAAACGATTGAAGAGCTTGAGCAAAAAAGAAAAGCCGTAGAAGCACAAAACCATGAGCTCGAAATTGAAACTTCATTAGAAAGAGTACGTGCCATTGCATTGTCGATGAAAGATCCTGCTGATATGCTGGAAGTGTGCAGCATTATTACCATAGAGCTGGACAAGCTTGGTGTAAAAGAAATACGCAATGTGCAGACAGCCATCTTTTATGAAGACAAGGGCACTTACATGAACTATGAATATTATTTTAAGCATAATAAATCTATAATCACTGAAACGAGTTATACCAATCATAAAATGCACCGGGCGTTTGCCGAGCAAATGCTCAAAGGAAAGGGCGAATTTTTCTCAACACACATAAGCAAATCTGAATTACCTGATTGGATTGCGTATCAAAAAACCACCAATGTTTTTATTGATACTTATTTGGAAGAGGCATCTTCATTAAGCTATTATTGGTATTCTTTGGGGCCCGTTGCACTGGGCATTTCAACTTATGTTCCGTTAACCGAAGATGATATCAATTTGTTCAAACGTTTTCGCAATGT
>JBEPVC010000457.1:0-1578 GCA_041691235.1 Chitinophagaceae bacterium | reverse complement strand
CTTTTTGAAATAGTAATGACAGAAAAAATGCAAAAATATTTTGGCGTGCTGGCGCCTATATTAAACAATACCACAACAACACTTGAAAATAAAGTAGAGGACATTGCTTCAAAATATATTGATTTGATTTTGAACAATCCTGATCTCCCGCTTTTTGTATTAAGCGAATTGAGAAACAACCCCGAACATTTTATAAGCATTACTCAGAAAGCAGATTTTCTTACCAATTCTGAATTTATAAGGCAAATGCACAAGAAGCGACCCGACATTAATCCGCTACACTTTCTTGTTAGTCTTTTGGGCTTGTGCGTGTTTCCTTTTTTAATGAGACCAGTTCTGCAAAGTGTAACGAATATGAAAGACAGAGCATTTAGTGAAATGATGCTGGAACGAAAAAAATTAATACCGGTATGGATAAAAGCAATGCTAAAAGCAAAATGAATTTTGAAAAATATTTTTATTAAGCGATTAAATAAATGAGATTAGAATGAGTTATAAAATAAAAAAAATACTGGCGGTTTTATTGGTATTTTTTATTGCAATAAAATCGGATTCGCAAACAAAGCAGCTTACTATCGAAGCATGTTATAAACTGGCGAAACAAAATTACCCGCTTATAAAAAAGCATGACTTAATTGAAAAGTCTGCAAATTATTCTTTGGAAAATGCATCTAAATTGTACTTGCCACAATTTACAGTAAACGGCCAGGTGAGTTACCAGTCACAAACAATAGACTTTTCAAAAGCTTTGCCACCGATTCCTGGCACATCTTTTCCAACACTCAGTAAAGATCAATATAAAATTCAGGCAGAAGTAAGCCAGCAAATTTATGATGGCGGCGTTAGCAAAAATCAGAAAGAGTTGATTTATGCAAACGATTCAATACAGCAGCAAAGCCTTGAAGTGAGCTTGAATACCATAAAAGACAGGGTAACCCAAATTTATTTTTCGATCCTGCTGATGAATGAACAATTAGAGCAAAATGAAATCAGGAAATCTGATTTGCAAAGTGCATTGAGTAAGCAAGCTGCTGCCTTGCAAAATGGAACAGCTTTTAAAAGCAATGTAGATGAATTAAAAGCGGAGATTATTAATGTAGATATGACTGGTATAGAATTTAATGCTAACAGTAAGGCCTACACGAATATGCTTTCTTTGCTGATAGGCGAAATGGTTGATGAAAGTACTGAGCTAACAGAACCGGAACCTGTACCGGTTAATGCGGGAATAAATAGGCCTGAGTTAAAACTTTTTGATCTTCAGAAAAAAACTTTTGATATTCAGGAGAAACAATTGAAATCGGATTACACGCCGAAATTAAGCGCTTTTGTACAAGGAGCTTACGGCCGGCCAACTTTAAATTTTATTGAAAATAAATTCGGAGGATGGTGGATTGGAGGGCTTCGGCTGAATTGGTCTTTGGGAAGTTTATATAATTTAAAAAACAATAGGAGTATTCTGAATATTGATCGTCAAAACCTTGATATTGATAAAGAAACTTTTTTGTTCAATACCAATTTAGATCTTAGCCAGCAAAATGAAGACATAAAAAAATATACAGATCTTATTCAACAAGA
>JBEPVC010000456.1:0-1581 GCA_041691235.1 Chitinophagaceae bacterium | reverse complement strand
TGTAGTCATGTTGTAAATTTTAAAGTGTGATCAGTTATTTAATGAATTTTATTTTTAATGTTACAAACTAGAAATCTTTATTTTTTATTTAATCAACCTATAGTTTAATTACTCTTTTTTTCTTATTGCTCTTATAGGCTGCTTCAATAATTTCTATAACATTTACTCCATCCTTAGCACTTACTGGAACCGGCTCATCATTGCGTATTGCCTTATAAACTCTATCATAATAATCTCCATAATTGCCCCGCTCTGAAGTAATATACTTTCTTATTTCAGCGCCATTGACATTGGTATGCAGCAATCCTTTTTCGGTTTCAGGTTCTGTTCCCCAATCATCACCTCCTGGAATGCCTCCCGCCTGTAAAGTAATTTCCTGGATATCTGTTTTAGGTTTTATAAAAGATCCTTTTAGACCATGCAACACATACCCAGGTAAAGCTTCTCTGACCACGTAGCTCGACTTTACGCGTACACGCATTTTTTTGTAGTAAAATAATAATTCAAAATAATCGGTAACTTTTGAAATGGGCCGTGCTGCACGGATGTCAGCAAAAATTTTATCAGGCCATCCAAACAATTGCAGTGCCTGGTCAATTAAATGTGATCCAAGATCATATAATGAACCTGCTCCCGGCGCCAGAGTTTCTTTGTGTAATTTCGGACTAAGCTCTTCTTTAAACCGATCAAAATGCATTTCCACTTCTACAAGATCTCCCAATAATTTTTCGTCAACAACTTTTTTTATTGTTTTGTAGTCACTGTCGTATCGCCGGTTTTGATAAACCGATAATTTTTTATTGCGCTTCTTTGCGAGTGCAATTAATTTTTTTCCTTCATCGGAATAAATTGTAAAAGGTTTTTCAACTATTACATGCTTACCTGCTTTTAATGCTTTTTTCGCAAAATCAAAATGCGTATAATTAGGTGTATTTACAATTACCAATTCTACTACGTCATCAGCTAACATTTCTTTCAGCGATCTAAAAGTTTTTACGCCGGGATATTTTTCTTCTGCAAGATTTTTAGTTCGCTCTAAAACTCCATAAAAATTAAATCCTGCGTTTACACTTATAAATGGCGCATGAAAAACTTTGCCGCTCATTCCGAAAGAACATATTGCTGTATTGATTGGATTCATAACTTTCATTTGTATGCGGACAATTCTTTTTGCAACGTTTTCCACATTTGCTCAGCAACCAACGAATTACCGTTGCCATTTAAATGAACACCATCAACAGTTAAAATTCCTTTTGCTTCATCTGATGGATTATTCGCCTGCAGGTATTCAATAAAAATTTTTCTTAAATCAAGAAGAGACAATGAAAATTCTTTTGATAAATTTCTTACAACATTACTATATGCGTTGAGGTCACCATCCTGCTCGTTTACATTGTTTTTTTTCTCGCCAATAACAGTTGGTGTGCAAAGAATTACTTTAATATTTTTTTCTAATAACTTTCTAATAATCGCCCTGTAAAAATTTTCAAACTTATCTTCATCTGTACCGGTTCTTAATAATTTTTTATGCCACACATCATTAATTCCAATATAAATAAAAACAATATCCGGTTTTTGATC
>JBEPVC010000455.1:0-1590 GCA_041691235.1 Chitinophagaceae bacterium | reverse complement strand
TCAGGAATTATCAAATCATTACTTAATTCTGGTATTGTTTTTTGTAAAGATTTTAGATCCGTACCATGAGTATCAATAAAAGTCCAATTTTTACCATTGTCATTTGAAACTCCAATTAAGGTTGCCATCGATGTTAATCTGCCATTCGGAATTTTCATTTCAATATTTTCAGTAATCGCGCATTGAAGGCTATTTTTAAGATGTATTATATTCAGAGGTTTTTCAACCGAAAAATTTATAAATGAATATCCCTTTTCTTCCATTTCAGTAATGCTTTTTTTAATTAAGGTTATCATATTTTGCTCTCCACCTGACATTTTAATTATTGATGGATAGGTATATTTACCAAATTCCTTGTAATTTTTTTCCAGTAATAATTTAGCCATAATATTTCCCTGCTTTTGGGCATTCGCAAGGGGAATGGAATCTGTTTGCACACTTTGTGCTGAGACAAAAAAAGATAAAAAAATGAAAAAAGAATTAAATAAGTATTTCATATAGTGAGAAAATTTAACTTCCATAGTAATGAGAATAAAAAGTCGAAAATTTAAATTAAAACAAATAATTGTCTTGTAAATAAAAATAATAAAGCGGGTAACCGGTTGAATACTGGCAAATGTACCAGAACTAACGCTAACGACTAAATGATTATATGAGAATGCAGTAAAATTGTTTGATGTCTATGGAATCATTTGTCAGACAAATAAAAAAAACAATGCAGGAGCTCCTATTCCTGCATTGCAGAAAATTACATTGCGGGCATAGGGGCTATTTCGCGCACTTCAATATTGCCTTCGTTTGCAATATGAGGACAATTCTTTGCTATCTCAACAGCTTCATCAAGGCTTTTGGCTTTTATAATCAGGTATCCGCCAACAATACCTTCTCTTGCTGAAGTTACTGCCTCGCTTGTTGTTTTCTTTGCTGATACAGTTTTGCCGCCACTTTGCAAAGGTAAGCCGCCTGATAATTGTCCTTTTTGGCCGAGACCGCCCATATATGCGCCCCAGGCTTGCATTTCAGCTTTGTTTTCAGCTTCCGTTTTGTTCGCCATTGGTATTCCGCCACGCAATAACAATAAATACTCTTTCATTTTTTTGAAGTTTAATAGTTAAAAGAATAATGACGATTCAAAAGCAAAAGATTGGACAAAAAAATTATTTTTTTTTATAAGATTGGTAGAATGAACGCAAAAGGAAATTGAGAGGTCTCCTATTTAAAAAAAGCTTAGTAGGCAGAATCACTGACTACTGATCACTGATTGCTTAAATGTCACCTGTCTCAAAATTGTATTGCCCATAGGCTCAAGTAAAACAGGTTCAGCAATATTTGTTTTTGAATTTATTAGTGTAGTTGTAAACTTTAAGTTTTCGTTCGATCCCTTATTTTCCAACGCCTTTACAGGACTTTTTGTATAATTATAAATTACCAGTGCAGCAGGATTGTATTGTATATTTTTAAATCCGGCTATGCTAAAGACCTTCGTGGTAGTTGCAACTGATTCAAGCGGGTGAGCCAGCACAAGTGGCCCATACATAAAATAAAATTCTTTTTTCGGATCTTCTTTTACCAAAACTTCTGTTGGAAAAC
>JBEPVC010000454.1:0-1606 GCA_041691235.1 Chitinophagaceae bacterium | reverse complement strand
TCCTGACTTGTCCATTTTAGGTCAGCATTTTAATTTTGATATATATTCATCAACTTTATAGTTGTATTTAGTTCGTATCCTTACTTCCTTTTGAGTTATTTTATTAAGCATCCTGGCATCTGTTATTTTTTTACATTCGGTAATAAATTTTCTTACAGAATCACCTGTAGTTAATTCTATGTGTTTGGACACTACCAATGCTATGAAACAAATTAACATGTGAAGTCTTATAGGTTCTTCTTTAAAATGGAAAATAGGCCTGGTTTGCAGATCGTTTTTGGATATCCTAAAAGCTTGTTCTATTTTATAAAGCTCGTGGTAACGTGCTATTACAGTTTGATTATCCACTATTTGCTCTTCTAAATTTGTATAATAACCTTTTATTCCTAATAGTTTCTTAGTCTTTTCAACAAGCTTTTCATTTAGTTTAATTTGCTCTCCTGCTGTTTTGGTGAATTTGAGTTTTTTGCTTTTCGAAGGTGTTTCAATAATTTGTTTCGCTTTTTCAATTTGCTTTTCCATTTCGTATTTGTCCTTTCGATAACGCACTGATGAAAAACTGCAAATCAAATAACCATTGTCTGTTTTAATTCTAATGCTTTTACCATCTTCGCGCATGATTTCCTGGTCTATTTGCCTAATAAGTTCGTTTGATAAATTGCCCAATCTTGCTCCAACAATGTAATTAATGTTGCTTTGCAGAAGTTCCTCAACATTTGTGGCACTAATCATAGCAGCATCCGCAACAATAGTAAATTCTTTAATAGTGTGTTCTTTAATAAACGCTTTCACTACCGGAATAATAGTGTGACCCTCAAAAGTATTTCCGGAAAAGATTTCATAAGCAATGGGAAAACCTTCTTTTGTTACTAATAAAGCCACCAGGATTTGCGGTTGTTGAGATTTGTTGTCTTTTGAGAAACCATTTTTTCGCAACTCATCTTCTTCAAAGGTTTCAAAATATAAGGTCGTTACATCGTAAAACAGCAAATCAAAGTTGAAAGCATACTTCTGCTTAGCGAAGTCTATCACAAGTTTTTCAATTTTCGATTTTAAATCAAGCCATTGTGGAGCTGATCGGTAGAAAGACTGTCTTCGATGTTGTATGCCAAAATATGACTCCAAAAGCTCAATAGAACGCAGTTTAGAAGCAGGTTCTACTATACGCATAATTACTAAATCCAAAAGCATTGACTTCTCTATTTTAGAAATGCCAATTTGAGTAAGCAGGCCATTAATTATTTCATATAAAAAGGTATGGTAAACGCCCAGGAACTCGCTCTGATTTAAATAAAGAATGTTTTGAGTTTGGGTATCCTCAAATAAAGCCAGCTGCTTAGAAATTTGAAGGATATATTCATTGGCCACTGTTTGTAAATCAGATTTTTCCTGTTCATTACGAGCAGTTCCTATATGCTTTACAACTTTGCGTTTCCTGTCAACAATCTTGTAAACTTGAACAGAAAACGAGCCCGAAGCCATTTTTACATTCCTGATTTTATACATAAAAACCCTCTTAGGTCAGCAAAATACGGCTTTGTGCCTCTTTTGCAACACTAAACCAACGACTTACAGTTGACGCTTTTATGGGGAGGACAAGTCAGGA
>JBEPVC010000453.1:0-1610 GCA_041691235.1 Chitinophagaceae bacterium | reverse complement strand
GAAATAAGAATGCGGTTGTATAAAAAAAGAGGTGAGTTACGAAGGTTGTTTGATCGTATTGTTAGCAGGTTGAATAAACAGGGTTACCTCGCGGAAATAGAAGAAAGCTTTATGAATGGCAGACGGGTGCTGGCGGTATTCGCAGAGCAGAAAAGAATGATAAAAGGAATTTTGCACGGAGAGAGTGATAGCCGCAGAACTGCTTTTATTGAACCGGAAGAAACAACGGGATTAAACAATGAAATTTTTTCACTTGAAAATGAAGAAAGAAAAGAAGTATATAAAATTTTAATGCAGCTTACTTCAAAAATAAGATCATATCATTCTTTGTTACAAATCTATCATGAAGTAGTGGGCGAATATGATTTCATAAGGGCAAAGGCAAAGCTTGCTTTGGATTACAATGGCAACCTTCCTGCACTTCATGATAAAGCCTTTATAAAGCTTGTGAATGCGTGCCATCCTTTATTGTATATCTATAATGAAAAACAACAGAAGCCTACAATTCCTGTAAATCTTAGTCTTGATGAATATAAAAGGATCTTAGTTATAAGCGGCCCTAATGCCGGAGGGAAAACAGTTACATTAAAAACAGCGGGCTTACTGCAGATGATGGTTCAAAGTGGATTGCTGGTTTCGTGTAGCCCTGAGAGTGAGTTTGGAATTTTCAGGCAGTTAATGATTCATATCGGCGATACACAAAGCCTGGAATTTGAATTGAGCACTTATTCTTCTCATCTTATCAATATGAAATACTTTATGGAGAATGCCAATGGTAAAACTTTATTTTTTATTGATGAATTAGGCAGCGGCAGCGACCCCAATCTTGGTGGTGCTTTTGCTGAAGTGATAATGGAAGAGCTGGCAAAAAAACATTCTATGGGAATAGTGACGACACATTATCTCAATTTGAAAGTAATGGCAAATAAAGTACAAGGAATTATAAATGGCGCTATGGCTTTTGATGAAAAAAATTTGAAGCCGCTTTATAAATTAATTGTCGGAAAGCCCGGCAGTTCCTATACTTTTTCTATTGCCGAACGAATTGGCCTGCACCGTTCACTGATCAATAAGGCCAGGCAGCTTGTTGATCAAAATCATTTCAGCCTCGATAAATTATTAAACAGCACAGAGCAGGATTTGCAGCAGGTGCAGATCGAGAGAAAAAATCTTGAAAAGCTTGTAAAGGAAAATGAGAAGTTGCAAAAAGAAATGCAGCAATTAATTAACAAGGAAAAGCATCAGCAGCAAATAGAATTATTAAAAAATCAAAATAAAATAAGCGAGGAAAAATTTTTGTACCTGAAAGATATGGAGCGAAAATTAAAATCAATTTTAGTGGAATGGAAAAAAACAGATGATAAAAGCAAAGTAATGAAGATGATGCAGGCATTGCTTTTTAAGCAACCTGAAAAACAGGTTTTGCAAAGAAAGCAAAAGAAAATTGATAATAAATATATTGAAACCGGTGAGGCCGTGAAGCAAGGCGATAAAGTATTAATGACTGCTAACAGGCAGGTAGGTATTGTGACAAACATTCGTGGAAAGAAGGCTATTGTGCAGGTTGGCGCAATTGCAATAACCGTAAACGTTACAGATTTAATTGTTGT
>JBEPVC010000452.1:0-1619 GCA_041691235.1 Chitinophagaceae bacterium | reverse complement strand
CCATCGGGCTGTTTTTTCCACACACTTACATAAGTTCCTTTTAAAACAGTGTCTTTTAATTTCAAATTATAAATTCCAAATGTAAATCCCATATCGCCGGAAGATGCAATTTCACCTCCGCCCGGCTTCCACGTTAAAATATAAGATGAATCATTTACCTGGCTTAAGAAATCAATTGCATCCGCACCAACAATAGGATGATGATTTGGCCTCAGCAATATTCCTTCGTTGTCAATGTATTCAATAAAAGCTTTTTTCATACCTTCTTTCTTGCTCAGGTTGGAAAAATCTTCGTCTGCTTTTATTAACTCTTCAGGTGTAATTATCTTTGTTTTTTTAATTGTTGTTTTACAGGAAGATGAAAACAAAAAAGCCGTGAATAAAAGCGGTAAATAAATCCTCAGATTTTTTAAGAACATTTTTTTTATTTTAGAAAAATGGCGAAAGTATTCTTCAATACCCTCGCCAAAAACAGGAAATATCACCTGCCTTATAGGCCTTTAAGCCTTAAAAATTTATAAATGCATCTTTTCTTTTTTTGCAAGAAGCTGGTCAACCGTTTCCTGGTACATTTCATCTGGTACACAACAATCAACAGGGCATACTGCTGCACACTGTGGTTCTTCGTGAAATCCCTGGCATTCCGTACATTTATTTGGAACAATAAAATAAATATCGTTTGCAATGGGTGGGTTACGTTTATCTGCATCCATTATTGTGCCATCCAGTAACATAACATCACCTTTCACAGTTGTTCCGTCAGCAAAAGCCCATTCAACACCCCCTTCATATATTGCATTGTTAGGACACTCAGGTTCGCAAGCGCCGCAGTTTATACATTCATCTGTAATTTTTATCGCCATAATTTTTTGTTTAAAGCATTCGTAATGCTGCTAATAATTCACGATTTTTGCCCACTATAATTTTATTACAAATATAAATATAACAGGTAATTATTTAGCTATGAATTTAGTGGAAAGAATTGATTTAATGGAGAAGCTTGGAAATTATTTGATGGAGAATACTGAAAAGCTGAAAGCAGCTAAGCAAAAAGCCTTTGAACAAAATAAATGGTTTAGCATTGAATTTATAAATCTTGCGTTGAAAAATATTTCGGAACAATATCTTAAAAGAGATAAACTGGAGAACTGGGTAAAACATTACCATCTCGATGATAACATAAAGCCAAAAAAGATCGGAATAGTAATGGCCGGAAATATTCCGTTGGTCGGCTTTCACGATTTTCTAAGTGTTTTTATTTCCGGGCACAGCCAAGCCATAAAGCTTTCTGAAAAAGATAATGTGCTGCTTGCCTATATAATTGAAAAACTTGTTGGCTGGAATAGTGAGGTCAGTTCAGTTGTGGAAGTTGCGAATCTTCTGAAAGATTGTGAGGCTTATATTGCTACCGGCAACAATAATTCTGCAAGATATTTTGAATATTACTTCGGAAGGTATCCATCTGTCTTAAGACATAATAAAACATCGGTTGCAATTTTAACCGGCAAGGAAACGAATGCCGAACTGGAACTGCTTGCTGATGATGTTCATATTTTTTTTGGACTTGGTTGCAGAAATGTTACGAAAATTTTTGTGCCGCAAGGTTATGATTTTGTTCC
>JBEPVC010000451.1:0-1628 GCA_041691235.1 Chitinophagaceae bacterium | reverse complement strand
GGCAAAAAAATAAATTACAATGAAGCGCTCAATCTTATTCGTATTTTACAGGAAGCAGTAAACAATGCCATAAAGCATAGTGGTTGCCGGGTTATCAGTTGCACCAGGCAAAATGAAAGTGATATAATAACATTTACAGTAATTGACGATGGTAAAGGATTTGATGAAGCCTCTCCCGTGAGTGCTAACAAAGGCAATGGCCTTGCTAATATGAAACAGCGGGCAAAGGAGTCCGGGTTTAGCCTTTTGATGACAGCCGCTTTAAACAAAGGCACATCGGTAATTCTAAAAGTTTAATGCTATATCCAATTGGATTATTGGTACATAAAAAAATTATTTTTTCATTTACAGAATATGCCGGTAAAAATTGCCTTGGTAGATGATAAATCCAGTAACAGGAATTTACTTCAGGAAAAACTGCAGCGGCACCAGCATTTCATTATAACGCTGGTGGCAGTTGATGGAAAAGATTTTCTTGATAAGATGGCAGGCATAGACGAAGATAAAATGCCCGATGTGGTACTGATGGATTTGGAAATGCCTGAGATGGATGGAGTAGCTGCTATTGCTACTGGTTCATCCCTGTACCCTGAGGTGAAATTTGTAGTGCTTACAACCTTTGATGACGAGGATAAAATTTTTAATGCAATAAAAGCAGGTGCTTTCGGATATCTCCTTAAAGATGAAAGCGGAGAGCAAATTTCTGAAGTGCTGTGGCAGATGTATGAAAATGGCGCCGGGCCAGTATCTCCCGGCATTGCTTTTAAAATGCTGCAAATGTTTCAAAAAAATGATATGCAGCCTTCCCCAGGCAAAACAAAAAACCAATCAAATTTTTTTCAATTAAGCGAGAGGGAACAGGAAATTATAAGGCTGCTTGCCAAAGGTCTTGGCTATAAAGAGCTGGGTGCGCAACTGGGCATAAGTGTAAATACCGCAAAAAAACATGTAATAAATGTATATAATAAACTGCATGTAAATAGCCGGGCGCATGCACTGCGGTTGGCTTATGAAAAAGGGATGTTGTGAATTACAAACTATTCTTTGTTTGCCAGCAAAATTGCAGGACTATTTTTTATATAAATATTTCTATACTTTTCTTCGGCTATACTTAGTTTGCAACTAAGTATCTCTCCCAAAACCGAACACAAACCGTATCAAAACCGAACACTCCGTACACATACGCATTTCATAAATACTTCATTACCAAAACATAAGTTTCACGGCAATATTTTGGAGTGATTTGATTATTCAACGTCAACCTTTTATAATTTATAATTTTTTAACCCAACTAATCTTCGCCCGGGCTTACCTGTGGCGTGCTCATTATTTTATGGATACAGGGATGAACACAAAGTGGATGCTTTTCATAAAATAAAGTAATAAAAAACTCCGGCAGGCAGGTTTGAGAGTGGAGTAAAACTTATATACTAACGCAAAGGATTAAACGAAAAAGATATTATGATAAAAAATTATTTAAAAATTGCCTGGAGAAATCTTGTTAAGAACAAAGCTTTCTCCATAATTAATATTACAGGCCTTGCAATCGGGCTTTCCTGTTTCCTGTTAATTGCATTGTATGTAATGGATGAATTAAGTTATGATCGTTTTTACCCGAATGCCGATCG
>JBEPVC010000450.1:0-1628 GCA_041691235.1 Chitinophagaceae bacterium | reverse complement strand
AAAGGTTTCAATACCAGTTTTATAAAATGGAACGCAGCTGCTACCAAACAGGTTTTTAAAAATAAGAAGGGAGAATTGAAGTTTAGTGTAAAAGATATTCTTAATCAAAATATTGGAAGCAGCCGAAATGCTAACCAGGATTTTATTGAAGATGTAACTTATAAAACGCTCAAACGTTATTATATGGTAAGCTTTACGTACAGTCTTTCAAAAACAAGTAACAACGGAACAAAGGCCGTGATTCGTACATTCTGATTTTCTCATTTGCATATTTAGTTTTACGGCTGTGTTTCTACACGGCCGTTTGTATTGTTTGAAGATATGCCCGAAACTTATAAAAAAAGCCTCATGCGAGGCTTGAAAAATTTTAAGTAGAAAATTAATTTCTGTTAATTTTTATCACTGGCCCGGATTGGTTTCCAAAAATTTCTTTTTCCAATTTTGCGAAATCTCCCGGTGTAATTTTTTTTCCTTTTGAAGGAGCCTTTAATTCTTTTTTATTTGCAGATTTTTCTAAACCTGTTGCGGTAATAACAATTTCTTCTTTGTTGATATCGATCTGCATAATCATTCCCGGCAATCCATTAAAAGTTTCCGGCCCGGTAGAAACAGGAATTTCTTCGGTGTACCATGCTTCAACATCGCTGCCTCTTTCTGTTTTGCCATTTGCTTTTTTGCAGTTGTATCCAAGAATATTTTTTGTTTCATCTATTAGTTTCCAAGTAATATGTTTGATTGAATCTTCAATTATATAATCAGTTTCCGCGAGCTCTCTTTTTTCAATTTGTTTTTGCTTTATAAAATTTTTGTAATACTCGCTATTGGCACCTCCAAACTTCATTACAACATTTCCATTGCCATTATTTTCAGTAATGTCCGGTTCTTCTTCCTGTGCTTTATAAATTGATTGCCCATCAGCAAAGTTTAATTCAAATTTTGATGTTCGGAATTGCGGAATCATTGCTTTCATTTGTTCATCCTCCATTCTTCTATGCAAATCGACTTTTTGTTCATACACAATTTTGCCTTCAGTTAATTGTGCGTTTGCAAACTGGAATGCAGATACAGCAAGAGCTGCGAATAATATTTTTTTCATATTGTTTTTTTTCAAAACTATTATGTCTTATTTCAAAAAAAGGTTAAGCAGCATTTCATTAATGTTAATTAAGGTTAATGATGATGTTTTGCGATATTTGAAACGAGTATTTTTGATGATAGATGCAGAAGTTACGCACAGCAAGAGTATTAATGACGCTAAGCGTTTTAGTGATTACCTGTTTCCAGGTCTATTGGTTAACTACGCTTTATAAGGAGAACTATAAAAATATTATTAAGACAACAGATGTCATTTTTCGCGAGACACTTTATAAACTGCAGGTTCAGCGTTTTAAAAATGATTCACTTTTTAAAGGATTACCCGACGATAATCTTTTTACGGTTGATATGGTGAATGTGCTGCGGGAAAGAATAGATGACACCGGCAGCCTATCACAAAAGAAGAAAAGTATATTTATTTCAATTGATAGTCATTCAGATTCCTTTCACAAAAAAAATTTGCAAATAAAAGATTCTATTATTAGTGATAGCATGATTGTGAGAAAAAGCGGAAGGGATTTATCTTATATGCG
>JBEPVC010000449.1:0-1630 GCA_041691235.1 Chitinophagaceae bacterium | reverse complement strand
TAAAATCTTTACAAAAAACAATACCAGAATTAAGTAATGATTTGATAATTCCTGAAAAGCAGCAACCGGTTTTTTATAAAGATTAAACCGATAAAAAAAGTAAAGCCACAAATAAAAACAATAACTGCTGGTTCTACTTGCTTACTGCTGTAGCTTTTTTATCACCCTCACCTTCGGGTTGCTTAGCCAGTTTATAACTTAAAATAGCACGGTTGCCTTCCATGTCTTCTGTTGCAAACATTTCCTTCATGTCATCACTAAGCTTGTCATAAAGATTTGAAGCATCGCCACCTTTATAAATAATTTTTACAACCGCAGTATTATTTTTATAGCTTGAAGTCAGGCCATGAGTATTTTTTACGTGGTCAAGCTTTTCTTTGAGCAATTTAAGATTTGGATCCGTGTATGTAACGCCGGGTATTACAAAGTACATCGTATCTCCCGATTTTGTGGGAAACCAGGTTTTATTTTTGCTTTTTGTATCCTCAGCCATTTTTGTGTAGTTATCTGCATCAGCAGCTATTTTATCAGCCTTAGTTTTAGACGCATGGGTCGTAGTGTCAAGCCCGTAATTTGTTGATGCAGTTGCTAATTTTTTTATTTTTGTTTTTTGCACTTGCGTCTGCAATACTAAAAGAACATCAGCGAAAAACATACAGCAAGACTTATGATCTTATTCATATTTAAAAGTTTTTATTATTTAATTTTTATTGCCATTTATTTTTTTTGATAACTGTCGGAAAGGATAAATCCTTGCGAGGTACGCTCTGTAACGGTGTACCGCCTATAGAATTCTTTATCTTATTTCTGATGAATCAAAATTTGTAACCGGGAGTGAATTGGTTATTGATGGCGGATATACAAGTAAATAAAAATAATTTATTATTAACCCTGCTAAACAATATAAAATTTTCTATCCTCTAAAAAATTTGAGCATCAATATTTTCATAACGCCCTGATTTTTCTTTCAGGCGAATTCTAAAAATAATTCCCTTAACCTGAGAAAAATCATCAGGAGGAAAAGGCCATTGAGGAGATAGTTTTACAGTTGCGCTGGAAATTTTTGGCAGAACACGATCAACTAATTTTTGCAAACCGGCATCTCTATCTTCAGTATTAGTAAGTTCTTCAAATGTTCCCCAGGCAATTACCGATTCCCAATCTGCCATATTTTTCATATCGTCAATTTGAAAACAAACATTTGGATTCTGCCTCATCATAGAAACTTTTAGGCCTTCATAAGCATGTGTGTAAATGCAGGTTCCATCATAAGCATAACTTATAGGCACTACGTAAGTTTTGTTATCAGCATGGCAACCTATTCTTCCTACAATATTATCTGAAATTACTTTTTCAATTTGAGCGTTATTTAATTTTCCAAACATGCTTTTTATTTTTTTTATAAATAATTAATTGCTTAAACTCATTCAACATTCTTGTTTAATCTTACTGCAATATAAAGAAGAAAATACCTATGTCTATTGTATATTTTTTTCAATCTCAATGCCTTCTTTTAAAGGCATATCCATGGTTTAAAATTTTTATAAAAATATTCAAAAGTGAAAATATTGATTTATGGCCTATGGTTTGTTGAGTATGATTTTGATCATTTAAAATTTTATTGATACAA
>JBEPVC010000448.1:0-1630 GCA_041691235.1 Chitinophagaceae bacterium | reverse complement strand
TTTACTTTTATGGAAGATTATTAAAATACTTCTAAACGATTAAAATTAAATCATGAAAAGCAAGCATATAAAATTGCCACTGATTTCATGCTTATTCATTACATGTGGTGCATTTGCCCAAAAAGACAGCAGTGGTATTTATAAAACTGTTGATGATTTTAAAAACCAAAAATTATCTTATGCCATTAACTATAAAACGGAAAAGCATAAAATAAACAGTTATGTTCTTTTTAAAGATAATGTAGTAAAAGTAACACATCATGGTACTGTATATAACCTGGTGAAAAGTGAAACATATGGTTACAGAAACACCAGCGGAATAGAATACAGGTTTGTAGGTGACCAGGAATATAAGATTCTTAATCACCATGAAGGTTTACTAATATATGTTTACCAGCACCCTTCCCACTCGCCCAAGGAAGCAACAAAGTATGCTCCGATGTATTTTTTTAGCACAGATGCCGCTGCTGCTCCGCAGGAGTTAACCAAAGCCAATTTGAAAACTGCTTTCCCTGAAAATCATAAACTTCATGATGCCATAGATGCACAATTTAAAAGTGACAATGAATTGTATGCATATGACAACTTTCATAAAATCTATAAGTTAAACAGGATCATACACAACAATAATAATTAAACAACCAAATTTTAAAAAATGAAAAAGTTATTTCCAATGTATTGTTAGCAATTTGCTTATTCACCACTTCGCAAACAATGGCATAATTCTCTTTTTATTATAATATCATAATCATGAAACCAAAAATCACACAATTAATTTTGTTACTTCCTGTTTTGTTTTTTTGGAGTACTAATGTGTACTCTCAGGCAAAAAAATTTCCTGCTCCTGCATCGGCAGATAAAATAATAAATCCACTACAGGGAAACGATGCTTCTGTGATATCAGGTAGAAAAATATATACACAATTTTGTGTAACCTGCCATGGTAATAAAGGCAAAGGAGATGGTGTTGCTGCGCCTGGTTTAGCAAAACATCCGGCAGATCATACTTCGGCTTTCGTGCAAAGCCAAAAAGATGGTGCTCTTTTCTGGATTATTACTGCCGGTAACAACCCGATGCCCCCTTATAAAACAACACTTACCGCTACTCAAAGATGGCAGGTGATAAACTACATACGCACTTTAGCAAAAGGATACAAAAAGCCCCAGGCTGTTGCTAAAACTACAGAGCCTAAAACCATTGCAAAAGCATCAACTGTGGCTGATACAAAACCTGCAACCAATAAACCTAAACCAATAACTCCTGCACCTGATCAAAAACAAATTAAACCTGCAGTTGATACTACACCAGTAGCAACTTCTGATCAAAAACAAATTGAACCTGCATCTGATACTACAGTAGTAGCAGACTCTGCTGAAATCAAAACTGAAAATGCAATTGAGCCTTTAGCAGATGATAATATTAAAGCAGATTCTATTTCTCAACCTTCAGTACAGGGCAAAAATAATTTCGCCGTATTTGGAAATGCTGAAATGATTTACTTCGCAGATAAACATAGTAATAATTTTGGCGAAGTAAATTTTAAGCCCATCTTTTTATGGAAGATATCTGATAAGCTTTTTGTAGAAGCAGAACCTGAATTTGAAACAGGCGGAGGTTCGCTGGATATCG
>JBEPVC010000447.1:0-1633 GCA_041691235.1 Chitinophagaceae bacterium | reverse complement strand
GGAAAAGGTGATGTTGGTTTTTGCGGCAACTGGACGCTTGAAATTTCTGTGAAACAGCCTGTAAAGATTTATAAAAATATGCCCATCGGGCAACTGATTTATTTTCCCGTGGTTGGAGAAATAGAAGTAAAATACAATCAAAAAAAAGATGCAAAGTACAGCGGGCAAATTAATAAGCCAGTTGAAAGCATGATGTGGAAAAATAAGTTTTAGATCACGCCAATTCAATCACCGTTATTTCAGGAAGTATTCCAACTCTGCCCGGGTAACCAATAAAACCATAACCACGGTTTACATATAATTTTTGTTTTCCTTCTTCATATAAGCCGGCCCATTCTTTATAAACATATTGAACCGGGCTCCATTTAAAACCAGGGATTTCTATTCCGAATTGCATGCCATGTGTATGGCCAGCGAGCATTAAATCAACATCGCCATATTCGGGTCTTACCTGCGCATCCCAATGGCTTGGGTCATGACTTATTAAAATTTTAAACGGATATTTTTCTGAACCGGCATAAGCTTTAGCCATGTTTCCATATTTTGGAAAGCGAGCTTTTGCGCTCCAGTTTTGAATTCCAATTAATGCAATTTCTTCTCCATTTTTTTCTAATGGAATATGCTCGTCCATCATAAGCCGCCAGCCCAGGTCTGCATGAACCTGCGCCAGATTTTTTAAATTTTGTTCCTTGGTAACTCCGTTTTGTGGCCAGCTCATGTAATCACCGTAATCGTGATTTCCAAAAGTAGAGAACACTCCCATTGGCGCTTTCACGCGATTGAACACATCCATATACTCCTGCATCTCTGTTGCCTTATCATTTACAAGATCGCCGCTGAAAATAATGAGATCTGCATTCTCAGCCATTATCATTTCTACTCCGTGAAGAACTGCTTTTTTATTGGTAAAGCTTCCGGAATGTACATCGCTGAAATGTAAAATTTTTAATCCTTTAAAAGATTGTGGCAAATTATCAAAAGATAATTTTATCCTTTTAACCTGGTAATTATATTTATTGCTGAACCCATAAACAAGGCTGCCAAACAAAGTGCTTCCGGCCGCAAGCCCAACCCAGCTTAGGAATACAGACCTGCTAATGCCACCTTCGCTCATTTGTGAGCCCTCTGTGTTTGTAAAAATAATTTTTCCGGCAGCCCATTGAATTAAGCGCCTGGCGTCATCAACCAAAAAGAAAACGGCTGCTATAAATTTTGCAAAAAATAAACCAATCACTGTAGCAAAAAGATAGGTTCTTACTCTTTTTGGTAAAAATTCAGAGTTGGTAAAAACGAAAATTAAAAAACCGACAATAGCCAAAATCGAAACGATCCAGTAGATAGAAAAGATGATTGTTTTAGTTTTTGGAGATGCCGATAAGCTTACTGCTTTTATTGCCTGGAAAATATACGTATCCAGCAACAACATTATTATTACAAATACCAGGGCTCCCACGGGCGTACGCATTAATTAATTATTTTATTTTGATTTCAGAAATTAAAAATTTATAAACTCATTTAATTGCTCGCTGATTACTTTTAAAGTATCCTCGTTTAACCGGTTATTTTTATCCATAATTTTATCAATGGAGGATATGGGTAATTTATTATGATGAACATTCATTTTCATATAATG
>JBEPVC010000446.1:0-1638 GCA_041691235.1 Chitinophagaceae bacterium | reverse complement strand
GTGCAAGTTTGGTAGCATGGCATTGTGCGTAAGCTATACTTGTACGTTATAGCAGTTATAACGTAGATGCGTATTCGCAATGACTATGTTTGCGTGATGTTGGTATTGCAGAGCAAGTAGTCGTGGTTCGTGAGGCTCGAACCAGGGCGGGTATAGACCAGGCAGGAGCGTTACAGGCCGCAGAGCGCATTAAATTTTTTAGAGAAACACCTGAGTTGGCTAAGCTTATTTTCACCGGCTTACTTCGGGAAGCCAAAACCTTTAAATATAAGTAAGCTACAATATCAAAAAGCAGGGGCAGAGGAAGTTGTCTTTTTCTTTTTGGGTTTAACAGGAGTGCTTTTCTTTTGAGTATTACTTTGAGTTTGAACGTTTGCAGTGCTTCCATCCATAGGAGTAAAGCTTTTTAAAATAGCTACCGCATCGTGATAATATTGCTGCTGGTAGTTGACCCATATATAAAAACTCAATGTAGCATCATTGGGATTTACAATAAGCAAAATCGTGGCCGGCAAGTTATCTTTAGTACCATCAATAGCACATCCCCAAAAGCCATTAAGGTTAGACAGGTAAATAGGCTGGCTTTGCCCTGATGAATTAACAGCCTGGTACTGAATCCCGGTTGTGGCCGCCCATTGTATGAGATTACTCTTCATACCATCGTAGGTCATTTGAACTCCTTTCTTCGGATAGATATCGAGGTACATATTATTGTTGCCCGCCTCAAAAATTGTGGCGTCATTCTGTTTTAAAACAAGATTATCGGGTGCCTGAAATTTTATTTTATAATTATCCCATACCCATGATTTTAAAGACTGGGCATTAATGCCTGCGCTCATAGTAAGGAGCAACATAGTCTGTAGAAATTTAAATCGCATACAATTGATTTTAGTCAGAATAGTATATGTTGAGAAGTATCTAATTTAAAAAAACATCAGGACTTATCAAAAAAATATTTCAGCCAATGTGGTATTTCACTCTTCATTCGCAAAAAACAGTGCAGGCAGGTTTTGTAACAAGAGAAGAAGATTAGAAGTACAGCAGCGCATAGGATTTTTGTGGTCCCCATAGCCATCGGGAGAAAGGGTTGATTTAATTAAGTTAATTAGCATTACATGGCACAAATACGCCAGACTGAGGCCCGGCCGCATACTAGCGCCAGGCAGGAGCTTCTTCTTTAAGAGAATATTTATTTTAATATTGATATTTTTTTTTGATAATAAGCTCTATATTTATTTTTTCATCACACGAATGAATTTGCTTTATGATAAAAAAAATGATAAAAAAAATACTGTTGGTTTTATTGATTATTCTTATTGTAATCCAATTTATAAAACCACAAAAAAATATCCATCCCGGTGCACAGGCTGCAGATATTTCAACACTATACGCCGTTCCTCCGGGTGTTGATTCGTTACTCGTTATAGCCTGTAAGGATTGCCACAGTAATAACACGCGGTACCCCTGGTATAATAATTTTCAACCGGTAGCCTGGTTTTTAGCAAATCATGTTAAGGATGGAACAAAATCTTTTAATTTAAATGAATTCGCAACTTACCAGGTGGCAAGGCAATACGATAAAATAGAAGAAATAAAAAAGCAAATTGATAAAGGTGACATGCCTCTTTCTTCTTACAC
>JBEPVC010000445.1:0-1640 GCA_041691235.1 Chitinophagaceae bacterium | reverse complement strand
CATTTCAAAATCTTAGTATTAAATTGTAAATACTATGAGCAACATAAAATTATTTGAAGACAAAAAAGTAAGAACACATTGGGATAGCGAAAACGAACAATGGTTCTTTTCTGTAATTGATGTAATTGAAATTTTAACCGGCAGTTCTATCCCCAAGCGATATTGGAGTGATTTAAAAAAGAAGCTCCAGGCAGAAGGAAGTGAAGCGTACGAAAAAATCGTACGGTTGAAAATGGAAGCTTCTGATGGAAAGTTACGGGAAACAGATATGGCTGATACAGAAACTTTGTTACGTTTAATTCAATCCATCCCTTCCCCCAAAGCTGAACCCTTTAAGCAATGGCTTGCAAAAACAGGTTATGAAAGAATTGAAGAAATTCAGGATCCGGAAAAAAGTATAGACAGGGCAATGGAAAATTATTTAAAGCTTGGTTATAGCAAAGAGTGGATTAACCAGCGCCTGAAAAGTATTGAGGTAAGAAAAGAACTAACTGATGAATGGGAAGGCCACGGTGTAAAAAAAGGCCAACAATTCGCAACGCTTACCGATATCATCACACAGAGATGGAGCGGCAAAACGGTTAAGCACTACAAGCAACATAAAAATCTGAAAAAAGAAAATCTCAGGGATAATATGACTAATCTTGAACTGGTGCTTAACATGCTTGCAGAAGCTACGACAACAGAAATTAGCAAAGAAAAAAATCCACAAACTTTTAATGACAATAAAGTAATTGCCAGGCAAGGCGGTACTATTGCAGGTGATACAAGAAAAGCAATTGAAGCAAAATCAGGAAAAAAAATTGTAAGCTCACTCAATGCAAAGGGATTAAAAGCGAAAGGAGAAATGAAAAAGATAAAATAGAAAGTGGCTTATAATTCTTGCTCAAAAAAATCTATAAATTGTTTTTATGAACTGATCCAAAAAAAGATTTTTGAAAAATAATTTTCTGATTGCTCATGAAACTACTGTGAGTTTTAAATGAACTTCAGCACTCAAAATCTCTTTAACTTTTTCGAGCATCGGTAAAACCGTCTCATAGTTATTATCTTGAATGTTCAAGACGATGAACCCAATTGAATATTTCGAAAGGTTTTGTTGATACTGTAGATTCTTGTCAGATGTTATCAGGTAATCAAAAGAATTTTCTTGCAATACATTTATCAAATCCCCATTTTCTAAACTATTCCAATGTTTGTCAGTAACTGTATAAATTTCGCAAATATCCTGCAGACGATATTTGATCTTTACAGGCAAATTTTCATCAAGAAGTACTTTGTACATATTGAGAAGAATGAAAATTTAACAGGTTTTCAAAATGTTCTAAAACCTGGATTGCATGTTCTTTCTTTACTGAAGGAAAATCTTCTAAGAAATTATTGAGTGAATGTCCTGCTTTCAGGTAGTCAAAAAGATTTTTTACAGGAACTCTTGTATTAGTAAAAACGGGTTCGCCACTTTGAATATTTGGTGATATAGTAATTGGCTGTAACATTTTATTTGATCAAATATAAGAATTTTATATCTGCGTTACCTTGTAAAAAAATCACTTTTAGAATTTTTACAAACATTAGTACATTGTACTCAATGTCAAAAATACCTCTTAAAATAAAAATCTTTTTTACCGCAGGTACTATTT
>JBEPVC010000444.1:0-1645 GCA_041691235.1 Chitinophagaceae bacterium | reverse complement strand
TATTTATGAATATGCGCTTAATAACAATTTCAGATTTTTAAGCTATGGAGATGGATGCTTGGTTTATTATGAACTGAAGTAAAACTATTGTTCAATCGTAACGGGAGTGCCTACTGGAATATAACTATATAAATCTTTAGCTTCAGTGTACTTTAAAGAAACGCAACCGTCGGTCCAGTTTTGATAATAATCCACCGTCCATTCTTCCTGTGGCCTAGTAGCATGAATAGCAATGCCACTGCCAATTTTCGCATTGTGTGGAATAATTCCGTCTGCAACTCTTTCTTTAAATTTTTCTATGCTTTCCTCATTAGGGTAATCAAGTAAAAGTTCGAAACCCCATTTAGGATGAATTTTTTTCAGCAGTACTTTAAATTTTCCTTCAGGAGTTCTTTTATCTCCTTCCATATATTTATCACGAAGATCGTTGCTTCCAAAAACACACGGGTATGTTGCATACCAACCTTGATCATCATACACTTTGAGCTCATAAGTTTTTTTCGAAATAATAATGTAGTATGGATTGTCTGAAGAATTTTTCCTGGCTAACTTCTTTGCAACGTTTGTTGTAATAGTTTCAACCGTAGTTGTTTTACCTGGAATAAAAGAAAAAAACAACAGTGAAAATAACAGGGCAGGTAATATGAAGGTTGTACGATTATTCATTTGAAGGAAAGCGTATGCAATATTATTTAAAACGAAAAGCGTTTCAAAATTATTTTGCCAAATGTGTTATGATTTAACTCTTTTTTTAAACAGTGAATTTTCGATCACGTATTAATCCCATTGAGCTTCGGTTTTTTCACGTTGCTTATCAACTCTTTTGCTGATAAAAATACTTATCTCGTATAGAAGTATTAATGGCACTGCAACTATGGTTTGGCTGGTCCAATCGGGTGAGGGAGTTATAACTGCAGCCACAATTAAAATTGCTACATAGGCATACTTGCGATAATTTCTTAAAAATTTTGGTGTAATAATTCCAAGTTTTGAAAGTACATAAGCTAAAATAGGAAGCTCGAAAGCAATGCCGCAGCCCAATATAATATCAGTAAGTGTTTCTATAAAATCATCAAGTGTAGGAAGATATTTGTAAACACCTCCTGTACCTAAATGAAAATTGGCCAAAAAATTAAAAGTAAAAGGCGCCAGCAAATAATAACCAAAGGCGGCTCCGGCAAAAAAGCATAAAGAAACCCAGCCAATACTTCCCTTTGCATATTTTAATTCTTTGGGTGATAAAGCTGGTTTTACAAAACGCCATACTTCCCAAAATAAATAAGGGAATGCAATGATAATAGCTCCCATAAATGAGATAGAAATGGCTGACATGAAAGGGCCGCTTACCGTGCTTCCTAATAAAGGAATATCAACAGGCGGCATACAAAGCGAATCGCCTAAATGAAGCGTATGTCCAAGATTACAGAGGCCCGTGTAGGTAATAAAATCTCTACTTGCCGGCGCATAAATAATATGATCAAATACCCAGTCTATCTTAAAAAAAATAACAACAGCCACTAATACCAATACAATTGCTGAACGAACAATATGCCACCTTAAAACTTCCAGGTGGTCGAGAAAACTCATTTCGGCATCAGGAGTTTTCCCACCTCTTATCTTTTTAAAAAATGCTTTTCTTTCTGAA
>JBEPVC010000443.1:0-1672 GCA_041691235.1 Chitinophagaceae bacterium | reverse complement strand
ATTTTATTATTTTAGAAAGTGCCGGCGTAGGCCAAAGTGATGCTTCCATTCTTGAATATTGTGATGTAAGTATGTATGTAATGACACCGGAGTATGGTGCAGCATCACAACTTGAAAAAATAAACATGCTTGACTATGCTGATATTATTTGCATTAATAAATTTGATAAAGCCGGTTCGCTTGATGCATTACACGATGTAAAAAAACAATATAAGCGAAATCATAATTTATGGAATGCAAAGGATGATGAACTTCCTGTAATCGGCACGGTTGCTTCTGTGTTTAATGATCCCGGTTGTAATGATTTGTTTCAAAAAATTATTGATACTGTTTCAAAAAAAACAGGAGCATTGGCTAAAAAAATTGATGCATCGAAACGTGCCGGAAGCATTGGTGTACCTGTAATTCCCGCTAAACGGGTAAGATATCTTGCAGAAATTACAGACGAGATTTTCAGTTACAATAAACTTGCTAAAGAGCAGGCCGCTATTGCTTCACAACTATATCAATTAAATGGAGCAATTAGTACTATTTATAATGCAGGTATTTCAAATGAGGAGAAAAAATCAGCAGCTATTTCCTCTATAAAAGAAATCTATACTTCCCTTGAAAAGAAATTTATGCCTCTTTGCAAAAAGCTTATTGATGAATGGGAAGAGGTTAAAAAAAGTTACCAAAAAGATTTTTTTGAATATAATGTCAGGGGAAAAATTATAAAACAACCTCTATATTTTGAATCGCTTTCACATACAAAAATTCCAAAAATCGCTGTTCCGCGTTTTAAAGATTGGGGTGATATTTTATTGTGGCGACTACAGGAAAACTTTCCAGGCAAGTTTCCGTATACGGCAGGTGTGTTCCCATTAAAGCGTGTTGAAGAAGATCCTACCCGCATGTTTGCCGGTGAAGGCGGCCCTGAAAGAACTAACCGGCGGTTTCACTATGTGAGCTTTGGTCAGCCTGCAAAGCGCCTCAGCACTGCATTTGACAGTGTAACACTTTATGGTGAAGACCCTGATGTGCGCCCGGATATTTATGGAAAAGTCGGCAATAGCGGTGTAAGCGTAGCATCGGTTGATGATGCGAAAAAGTTATATAGCGGCTTTGATCTCTGCGATTCAAAAACATCTGTAAGCATGACTATTAACGGTCCTGCGCCCATGCTGCTTGCGTTCTTTTTAAATGCCGCAATTGATCAGCAATGCGAAAAATACATTTTAGAAAATAACTTACGGGAAAGGGTAAACGAAATTGTAGAAAGCAAATTTAACTCGGCGACGCTACCAAAATATATTGGTGTAAACGGTGAGCCTGTACAACCTGAAAAAGGAAGCATGACAGGTCATTTACCTAAAGGCAATGACGGGCTTGGCTTAAGGTTGCTTGGGTTATCAGGTGAAGATGTTCTTGAAAAAGAAATATATGAGCAAATAAAAGCGAAGGCATTGGCAACTGTACGGGGCACTGTACAAGCTGATATTTTAAAAGAAGACCAGGCACAAAACACCTGCATCTTCTCAACTGAATTTGCTTTGAAATTAATGGGAGATGTGCAACAATATTTCATCGATAAGAAAGTCAGGAATTTTTATTCTGTATCTATAAGCGGCTATCATATTGCTGAAGCCGGTGCCAATCCTATAACACAGCTTGCCTTCACCCTTTCAAACGG
>JBEPVC010000442.1:0-1675 GCA_041691235.1 Chitinophagaceae bacterium | reverse complement strand
CGATCGCTGAGCTTCACACAAGCATCAATAGCATCGTCGCTATAAGTTACATTGTGATAATCTTCGTACTTACTTTTTATATTGGTAAGAATTTCGATTGTTTCTTCCACGCTCGGTTGTTCAACCATCACTTTTTGGAAACGGCGATCAAGGGCGCCATCTTTTTCGATATACATTCTATATTCATCAAGGGTGCTTGCTCCTATGCATTGCAGTTCGCCTCTTGCGAGTGCCGGCTTAAATATATTGGAGGCATCAAGCGAGCCGCTTGCTCCGCCTGCACCTACGATAGTGTGTATTTCATCAATAAATAAAATAACGTCGCGGTTTTTTTCAAGCTCATTCATAATGGCTTTCATCCTTTCTTCAAACTGGCCGCGGTATTTGGTACCTGCAACCAACGCTGCGAGGTCAAGAGATACTACTCTTTTATCAAATAAAACCCTGCTAACTTTTCTTTGAATGATGCGAAGTGCCAATCCTTCTACGATAGCAGTTTTACCTACTCCTGGTTCACCAATTAAAATAGGATTATTCTTTTTACGACGGCTAAGAATTTGAGAAACTCTTTCTATTTCAGTTTCACGACCTACAATAGGATCAAGTGTTCCCATTTCGGCAAGACGTGTAATATCTCTTCCAAAATTATCCAGAACAGGTGTCTTTGATTTTGCTTGTGCAGCAGCGCCACCTTTAGAAGTACGTTGCTGAGAGTACGATTTTCTTTCTTCATCAAATTCTTCACCTTCGTCATCCTGGAACTCAGCTTTAGGATCAGTTTTTACATACCCAAGCTCATTTTTAAACATATCATAATCCACGTCAAACTGGTTTAAAATTTGAGTAGCAATATTTTCTTTATTTTTTAATATCGAAAGCATGAGATGCTCACTTTCAACAAGCGGGCTTTTATTTGCTTTTGCTTCGAGAACAGTGATCCGGATTACCTTTTCCGCCTGCTTTGTTAATGGCAGCGAATTAATGTTGGCAATATTTTTACCGGTTTTGTCCTTTACGGCCAGTTCGATTTCTTTGCGGAGTTCGTAGAGATCAACATTAAGTGATTTTAATATCTTGATAGCAGTGTTTTCGCCGTCTCTTATAAGTCCAAGAACAAGGTGTTCGGTTCCTATAAAATCGTTTCCGAGGCGGAGCGCCTCTTCTCTGCTATATGAGATTATTTCTTTTACCTGGGCTGAAAAATTGTTGTCCATTTATAACAATTTAATACTGTACAATAATAACGAATAAAATTTATTATTAGTTCTTAAAAACAATGCACACGTGTTGAAAACAATGAATAAAAGGTTAAAAAGGGAGAATGGTTTGAAAAGACTAAACAAATAATACTTTATAAAAATTCAATACAAACTTCTTTTTTGGTTATTTATCATTCGCAATGCTTTACCAAGGATATTACGCTCAACTAAATAAAAAATTGCATTTGTGGTAAAACATTTATCATTTTCACACTTTTTCTTTTTTAATATCTTTGAACACTATGCCTCGCATTTAAAAACTCTTACGACATGAAAGTCAAAATTGATACCAAAGAAAAATTCCACGTCATAACTATTGAAGAAAGCGTTTTATCTGCTAATATGACAGAAGATTTGGACGCAATTCTTCTTCCCTTTCTAAAAAAAGTGCCCGGAAACCTGGTTATCAATTTTGG
>JBEPVC010000441.1:0-1678 GCA_041691235.1 Chitinophagaceae bacterium | reverse complement strand
CCGTGAATGTTAACCCACCAGCTGCTTATACCATCAATATATTTTTTTCCATCTTCAGCATATAAAATTGTTTTTTTCCCTTTTAGAATGGGAATTGCGGGTAAGCGGTTTTTTTGATGCGTATATGGATGCCATATGTATTGAAAATCTTTTTCGGTCAAGCTGCTGTTCATGATATTATTCAAATTTTATTTTTATCCAAACCTGATATGTGGCGCCTGAATTTTTTTTGAAAAAATATTTACTTAAATGCAACGATCTTTAAGTAAAGGTTGTCAGGAAACTGCAATATAAACATGAATTACAATAAGCTGGTAACAGATAGTCTCAAGTGCAAGCCTGGTGCTCAGAGGGAATTGTATGAGCACTTTGCGCCCGCTATGTTGGGAGTGTGTTACCGTTATACCAAAAGTATAAGTGATGCTGAAGATGTTTTGCAGGATGGATTTGTAAAAGTTTTTAAGTTTCTAAGCCAGTATAAAGCTGATGGCGAATTGGGAGCCTGGATAAGAAAAATAATGGTAAACACGGCTTTAAATTATCTTAAAACGAATAAAAAATATCAGTACGATTTATCATTTAGCGAAATGGTTCTTCATCCTGTTTCTTCTGACGATCCGTTGATACAATTGCAAACAAAAGAATTGTCCGAGCTAATACGGCAATTGCCAACAGGCTTTCAAACTATTTTTAATCTTCATGCTGTTGAAGGATATAGTCACGTAGAAATCGCAGCAATGTTGGGCATAAGCGACGGAACATCACGATCGCAATATGCGCGGGCAAGAGCATTATTAATTGAATGGATTGAGAAACATTCTTTAAACACGCAAACAGAAAAATATGGAAGAAAATAATTTTGAAAAACACGTGAAGCAGAAAATGGATGAATTAAAAATTCCTCCATCTGAATCTGTTTGGGAAAAGATAGAAATACGCATTGACAAAAGAAAACCCCGCCGGATTTTATTCTTCATTGCTTCCCTGTTTTTTATTTCTTTAGCTGGAGGTTATTGGTTTTATAATGTTCATTACTCAGTGAAAGAGAATTATGCAATACATAAAAATAATTCCGAAAAAGAACCCGCAAAAAATTCTGAATTAAAAAATGAAGGTGAGACTTCAAAAATAAATTCATTTGATTCTGTTACAGCGAATGGAACAAAAAATGAGTTCAACACAAATACAAGAACTGCTTTAAGTTCTTCAAAAAAATATAAATTAAAAATTACAAACGGCGTACTCAGCAGCACAATTAATTCTCCTGAAATTTCAAGTGAAACATCAGCTATAGAAAAGAATGAAAAAACAAATGATGATAAAAAAGATATTGAAGCGCAATCCCAAACACCACAACCAATGTCACAAAGCGGTGAGTTTAAAATGTTACAAAACGATTCAACTGTAAATAATGATATTGATATTTATAAAAAAGAATTTATAGAAGATAAGGCAAAGGAAAGAGATACATCAAAAACCATAACAGTAGCAAATAAAAATAAATTGCACAGCAATAAATGGGAAGTAGGTTTTTTATTCGCCGGAGGAATTTCGGGAGTGGGGAATAAATTTTTGGGGCTTCAGAATACGCCTCCCGCTGATTACCAGGTTTCAAACGGGCCAGGGCAGTTTAGATCATTTCCCTCCAAAGCAAAAAATTCATTTGCTTTTATTGCAG
>JBEPVC010000440.1:0-1684 GCA_041691235.1 Chitinophagaceae bacterium | reverse complement strand
GAGACCCTCTGATTAACAGTCAGATGCTCTAACCAACTGAGCTAAGGAGGAATATTAAAATGGGTTGCAAAAATAGAGATTTTTGCCTTGCTACAAAAATTGATTTCAAATTATTTTAACCAGCTAAACAAGCCGCCTTCTTCTATTCCTACAAATACACCCTTATCATTTTCTTCAACAGGATAAATTTTTAGAAAATATCCTTCGCCTGTAACATCTCTGCCATTAATCAGACTAAATGCATATCTATGAATAGGACAAACTATGCTCCCGTCTTTTTCTAAAAATCCTTCAGACATATTACCCCCCGCATGCGGGCACTTTGCTGCACACGCAGCAAATCCGTTTTCTTTTTTCACAATACATATCCTTTTTCCCCCAACTTCTATTTCAGCAATATTATTTTCATTGAAAGATAACTCCGTCATTGCTTCACCAATCTTATGCCATTTGTATTTTTTTAGCTGCATGATCTTTAATAAAAAAATTCTGCTTTATAAGGATATCTTACCTGGTACATTGTTCGTACATTATTCAATACTGTTTGCCTTAACCCATTAATATTAGTTTTTTCTACAGCAGAAATAAACACACAATTACCATTAGTTTCTGCCTGCCATTTCTCCTTCAGCTCAATCAGTATTTCTTTTTTTACATTGGGGTCAAGCCATTCATCAAACGTATTCTTTTCATATTGATCCATTTTATTAAAAACAGTTACCGTCTGTTTTTCATTGCTGCCAAGCTCTTTCAAAGTTTTATTTACAATAGCGAGTTGCTCTTCAAACTGTGGATGTGAAATGTCAACAACGTGCAATAAAATGTCGGCTTCCCTTACTTCATCGAGTGTGCTTTTAAAACTCTCTATAAGATGATGTGGTAGTTTTCTTATAAATCCAACGGTATCGCTCAAAAGGAATGGCGTTTGCCCGAGCACAACTTTTCTTGTAGTAGTATCAAGGGTTGCAAATAATTTATTTTCAGCGAAGACGTCACTTTTACTTAATAAATTCATGATGGTTGACTTGCCAACATTTGTATAGCCAACAAGTGCTACCCGTATAAATTCGCCTCTTTCCTTTCGTTGGGTAAATGATTGTTTGTCAATTTCGTTTAGCCGTTTTCGTAAGAGGCTGATTTTATCCTTAACGATTCGCCTGTCTGTTTCAATTTCTGTTTCACCGGGCCCCCTACTTCCAATACCGCCACCTTGCCTTTCAAGATGTTTCCACATCCCTTTGAGCCTCGGCAAAATATATTGGTACTGTGCCAGCTCAACCTGAACTTTCGCTTGCGCGGTCTTAGCCCGTGACGCAAATATGTCAAGAATTAAGTCACTGCGATCAATTGTTTGAACATGCAATTCTTTTTCAATGTTGGTAATTTGAGAGCCGGTAAGTTCATCATCAAAAATTACCAGTTGAACTTCTTTTCTTAAGATGTAATTCCGGATTTCTTCCAGCTTTCCTTTGCCCACAAATGTTTTGCTATCAGGATGCGAGAGTTTTTGAGTAAAAATTTTAATAGTGGTTGCACCTGCCGTTTCAGCCAAAAATTTAAGTTCTTCGAGATATTCTTTTACAAGTTCTTCCGTTTGCCCTTGCAGAATAACACCAACAAGTATTGTATTTATAACGGCGGTATTATTTATTTTTTTTTGAATCAAATGAGGTATTTATAACAA
>JBEPVC010000439.1:0-1688 GCA_041691235.1 Chitinophagaceae bacterium | reverse complement strand
TTTTAGAATTTAGATTTGCCGAAACGGGAAAGTATAAGTTATGGGAAGAATATTTGAAGTTAGAAAATCAACCATGTTTGCCAGGTGGGATAAAATGGCAAAGCAATTTACCCGCATTGGTAAAGAAATAGATATTGCTGTAAAACAAGGCGGCCCAGAGCCAGATAACAATTCAGCTTTGCGCCGTTGCATTATTAACGCTAAGGCTGTAAATATGCCGAAAGACCGCGTGGAAGCGGCTATTAAGCGGGCAATGGGAAAGGATAAAACTGATTACCATGAAATGTTGTATGAAGGTTACGCACCTCATGGAATAGCGTTGCTTGTGGAAACTGCAACTGATAACCCGACAAGAACTGTTGCCAATGTTCGTATGCATTTTAATAAAGCAAACGGCTCATTGGGAACGAGCGGAAGTGTTGCGTTTATTTTTAATCACATGGGTGAATTCAAAATAAAAAATCAAAATCTTGATATTGAAGAGCTAGAGCTCGAACTGATTGACGCAGGCCTTGAGGAGATTGGTGAGAGCAGTGATGGCAATATTATTATTCGCACGCCTTTTAATGAATTCGGACATATGAGTAAGGCTTTGGAAGAGAAAAAAATTGACATCATAACGGCGGAGCTTACACGAATTCCCACAAACACTGTAGAACTCCCGGAAGAGCAGGCAAATGATGTTTTAAAGCTCGTTGATCATTTGGAGCAGGATGATGATGTGCAGAAAGTATATCATAACCTGAAATAAAAAACCGCCCCAATCTTATTGGAAGCGGCCGTGTTGATAACCCTCAAGTCTATTTTATTTAAGCTTTCTATTTTAATATATAGCTTTTTACAAAAATTTAATTTATAAACCTGAGACAGGCTTTTAATGCTTAGGTTTAATCGCTATCAAAAATTTTTCAATAAAATCAATTTATGTAAACCAGATAGCAATCGCATCTATAAAATGCAATGGCATGAGACAACCACTTGCTTTAGTTTTTTATCTTTAATCAAATTCGTTACATGAAGAAGCAGCTTATATTATGCCGGGCATTATTTATTTTCGTTTTGGTTTTGAGCTTTTCGCACAGTTATGCTCAGAAACAACCGGAGAATTATACAACCCAATGGAAAAAAATTGATGACTTTATCAGCAAAGGATTAACAAAATCTGCACTTAGTGAAGTTGATAAAATTTATTCTTCTGCAAAAAAGAATGGCAATGATCCACAAATTATAAAATCGCTTTTATTTAAATTAAGCCTGAAACAAAATATTGAAGAAGATGCTTCAACAAAAGGTATTGATTCATTAGAAAAAGAAATTTCAACTTCAAAGGAGCCCGCAAAATCAATACTGCAAAGCATTACAGCGCAGAAGTATCTGAATTATTTTCAGCAAAACCGTTATACACTTTATCAAAGAACCAACACTACAGGCTTCAATAAAAAAGATATTGCAACGTGGACTGCTGATGATCTGCATAAAAAAATTGGTGAGCTATATGTAGCATCTATACAAAATGAAAAACTTTTGCAGCAAACAAAGCTAGAGTCATTTGACGCAATTATTACAAAAGGAAATGTTCGCTACCTGCGACCAACTTTGTATGATTTGCTTGCACACAGGGCGCTTGATTATTTTAAAAGTGATGAGCGGGATATCACCAGGCCGGCCTATGCTTTTGAAATAAAAGA
>JBEPVC010000438.1:0-1689 GCA_041691235.1 Chitinophagaceae bacterium | reverse complement strand
TGTTCAATACGGCCCATTTTGTGTGAACCTTTTATTACCTGCAGGCATCCGTTTTGTTTATTTGCTTTTGTAATAGCAATCATAACAGACATCATTTGATCGGGTAACAAAAATTCATTCTTATACCAATATCCGTAATCCTGATGCCATTCCCAGGCTCCTCCAACTTTAGGTTCCTTCTGCATCAGCTTACTATGAAAATGGCAAACTGCACTATCACCATCCATTAGTGCGCCAACAGATTCCACTATTCGGTTACTCTTTGTAAGCAAGCCGTAGGCGTCATTTCCCGGGGTGTACCATAAAGTAAGCTTTGTTTTTTTTCCCGTCTGATCATTTAAATCGAACGCATGCTTTTGCAAAGTATCATCACCTGTTGCAATTGAATACAACTTTTTTATTTGCGCCCGTTTCAAAAACTTTTTTATAATAACATACCCGTCTTCTTCGTAGCTTTTTTTTTGCTTACGGGTTAATTTAAAATGTGGCATTGTAAAAAATTTTTATGTTCATATTTTAAAAATGCTTTCATAATTCAAGTTTATGAAAACAGGTTATCTTACTTCTATTGATCCTGTCTTTTTATTTTTAATAATAACTTTTTTCTCTCCTGATGGCAATATCTCTTCTTTTATAAGATAAAAATTCTCATCATAAGAGATTTGATCTTTGACAACTTCAGTAAATTCATCTCCTCGCCAATCATCAATTATGACAGGTTCCCATCTTTTTGTTTTTGCAGAAAGATAAGCTGCATCTAAAATAGCATTCACAATGTAACCATCATAAAATGTTTCAGCAGGTTGCTTTCCATTATCAATAGCATCAAACATGTCAGTAAACATGTGATTGTAGCCCAGTTCATTGACTTCATCGCCTACAGGAAAAAGCCATCCTGAAGTACTTTCTGATTTTTCAGCAACATAACTACTACCCTTACCCGAAGTAAACATTTCAATTCCGGTACGCAAAAAATTATTTGACCAGATAGTTCCTTCTGTTCCCATCACTTCATCTCTTAAATCCATTCCTCCTCTGAACGACCAGCTCACTTCAAATTGACCAATTACACCATTTGCGTATTTAACCAAACCAATTGCATTATCTTCTGCGTCTATTGAATGCACCTGCGTATCGGCCCAGCACATTACTTCTACCGGCTTAATATTTTTACCAATAAAATTCCGGCTTATTTCAACGCAATGACAACCTAAATCTATCATAGCACCGCCGCCGGACTTTTCTTTATTCCAAAACCAATCACTGTGCGGGCCGGGGTGAGTTTCCCTGCTTTTTGCCCATGTTACTCTTCCAATACTTCCTGACTTAACAGCTTTTAATGATTTTAAAAACTTCGGGGTATAACATAAATCTTCAAGATAACCCGCGACAACATTTGCTTTTTCAACTGCATCCAGCATTAGCTTGGATTCAGCAGCATTTCTTCCCAAAGGCTTTGTACAAAGCACGTGTTTGCCGGCTTTGGCACAAGCCAACACTGAATCTAAATGCATATCATTTGA
Organism: Chitinophagaceae bacterium; assembly: GCA_041691235.1. Lineage (GTDB taxonomy): Bacteria > Bacteroidota > Bacteroidia > Chitinophagales > Chitinophagaceae > Ginsengibacter. Next base: position 166 of record JBEPVC010000438.1, on the reverse strand, counting down.
CAAAGCAATAATTACTGCATCGACATTCTTATCCGATACACATTCGTTGATTTCGGTAAAATATGCAGGCACGTTATAATCTTTTGCAAACCGCTTTGCATTTTCTTCATTGCGGCTATACACGGCCGTTATAATATCTTTTCTTCGTTGTGCTACTAATGCTTCG
>JBEPVC010000437.1:0-1705 GCA_041691235.1 Chitinophagaceae bacterium | reverse complement strand
TACTACTGCGCCCGATTGGAACAACTCAATTGGAGATGGCGGCGGGGGAACTTTAAGTCCTAGCGGAGGAAATTTATCTGTGCCAGCTGCAGGATATTATCATATTGTTGCAAACACTGTTGATAATACCTGGTCCGCAACTGCAACTACATGGAGCCTTATAGGAAGTTTTGCTCCAAGCGGATGGAGTAACGATGTGCAGATGACTTATGATGCAGGCGCGAACAGGTGGACGGCAACTATTACAACGGTGGACGGCGATCAATTTAAATTTCGCGCAAATAATGACTGGGGCTTAAATTATGGAGACGACGACGGAAAGGGAAGTCTTAAGGGAGGCGGAGCAAATATCGGAGATCCTTCACATAATGTATCTGTTCCTGCGGGTACGCATACCGTTATATTGTATTTAAATAATTCAGGATACTTTACTTACAGTATTCAATAATTAATTTTGAATGATAAAAGAGAGGCTGCCATAAAAAGCAGCCTCTTTGCATTAAAAAAATTATTTCAAAAAAATTATAATGATAAAACCCTTTAATTTTGAAGAAGCAATCTTAAAATGAAAAATACTTTACTCTTTCTCCTTTCTTGCCTCATATTTACAGCTTGTAAAAAATCCGGTTCACAAACGGGAATTATTAATCCACCCCCTGTTGATACAATTCCTCATTCAGATACAATACCCGTTACTAATACTTTTTTTGCCAGGGGTGCTGATGTAAGCTGGCTTACACAAATGGAATCGCAAGGTTTAAATTTTTATGATAAACCCGGAACGCAAAAAGACCTGTTTCAAATTCTTAAAGATGAAGGAATAAATTCAATAAGGCTAAGAGTTTGGGTAAATCCTCCTGGTAATTACAACAATACTACTGATGTAGTTACTAAAGCTATTCGTGCAAAAAATGCCGGTATGAAAATTATGATTGATTTTCATTACAGTAATACCTGGGCTGATCCCGGCCACCAGGAGAAACCTGCAACATGGTCAACCACGGAAATCTCAGTGTTACAGGATTCAGTTTACAATCATACACTAACGGTATTGAGTACCCTAAAATCAAATAGCGTAATACCAAATTGGGTTCAGGTAGGTAATGAAACCAACGATGGCATGTTATGGCCTGAAGGAAAGGCTTCAACCAATATGGCAAATTTTGCATTGTTAATTAATTCCGGGTATAATGCTGTTAAAGCAGTAGATACATCAATAAAAGTAATTGTGCATATTTCAAATGGTTACGACAATGGATTATTTCGATGGATGTTTGATGGATTAAAAACTAATGGTGCCAAATGGGATATTATTGGCATGTCCTTGTATCCTGATCCCGGAAATTGGAATACGTTGAATTCCCAATGCCTCACCAACATGAATGACATGGTGTCAAGATATAACAAGCCGGTTATGATTTCTGAAGTAGGAATGAGTTGGGTCGATTCTGTTGCATGCAATTCTTTTATTAAAGATCTTGTCACAAAAACAAAATCAATTGCTGGTAATAAAGGCCTGGGTGTTTTTTATTGGGAACCCGAAGCTTATAATAACTGGCAAGGTTATTCGTTGGGAGCCTTTGATGACTCAGGTAAACCAACTTTTGCCCTCGACGCATTTAAATAATTTCAGTTACATTTATTTAAGATAATCTTCTTAAATTATTGTTCAATGAAAAAAATAATTGCGCTCCTATTTATTCTT
>JBEPVC010000436.1:0-1716 GCA_041691235.1 Chitinophagaceae bacterium | reverse complement strand
GATCCTGTTTTTGATTATAAAGTAGAAGCAGATGTTACAGACATCAATGGAGAAACAAGAAGCGGTGACATCACGGTTCCTGTTGGCTATAAAGCTTTGGATTTAGAGATCAATTTATCACAAGATGAAGTTATAAATATTGATAGCCTTAAAAGTATTTCAATCACCAGTAAAAATTTGAGTGGTGAAATTGAACCTGTAAAAGCGGCTGTGAAAATTTACAAGCTGCAATCACCCGACAGGTTAATTCGTGAAAGATTTTGGAATGAACCGGATAAATTTATTTTAACTAAAAATGAATTTATTCAATACTTCCCGCATGATGAATATAAAGACGAGAGTAAAAAAGAATCATGGCAAAAGTTAGCTTTGATTCTTGAAAAAACAGATAGTGTTTCTTTCAATTCTCAATTCACTCCCGATAGCTATCGGGATCACAATTCCCAATTAACGCAAGGTTGGTATGTTATTGAAGCTACTGCAAAGGATCAATATGGACAGGAAGTAAAAGATGTAAAATATTTCCAGGTGTATGATACCAAATCATCAGCGCTGCCGTCAACATCGTATGTGTGGAATCGTTTGGAAAAAAATTCTTCGGAGCCCGGCGAAACCGCACATCTCACCACAGGCACTTCTGCAGCAGATTTATTTTTAATACAGCAAGTTGATAAATCAAAGACGACCGACAGCAGACAACAGGCAACAGAAATGAAATCCGATGATTTCAATTATTATACTTTAAATAACAACAAAAAAACTTTCGATTTTAATCTTACAGAAAATGATCGCGGCGGATTTGGAGTGAACCAGTTTTTTGTAAAAGACAATCGCTTTTATCTTGCCGGTAATAGTATTTATGTTCCATGGAGTAATAAGCAACTCAATATTTCTTTTGACACGTACCGCGATAAAACTTTACCAGGCAGTGAAGAAAAATGGAAAGTAAAAATTACTGGAAACAAAGGAGAAAAAGTTGCCGCTGAAATGTTGGCGTCTATGTATGATGCATCTCTTGATCAGTTTAAGCCACATTCATGGAGCAGTCTTGATGTATGGCCAAATTATTATAACAATAATAATCCCTGGGGAAGTGCTGTAAATTTTTCGACTGTTCATTCGTTCGAAAAATATTGGAATGAAAATTATATTGAGCAAAAAGAAAAGAATTATGACGTCCTAAACTATTTGTCGCAAAATAACATAAGGATTGTGTTACGAGGAATCTCTTCAAATGCTCCTGCGATGGATCTTCAAGGAAAGACTGCAGGCATATCTATAACGAAATCAAACCAATTAGAAGAAGTTGTAACTATTGGTTATGGCGCGAAAAAGAAATTAGCCGATTCAACTCAGGTAATTGCGATACAACCAATCGATCAATCACAAATTCAAGTCCGAAAAAATTTCAATGAAACTGTTTTCTTCTTTCCTGAATTAAGAACCGATAAAGATGGTGACATTGAATTTAGTTTCACTATGCCTGAAGCACTCACAAAATGGAAGCTGATGACTCTGGCACATACTAAAGATTTGGCAAGTGGCTATGCAGAAAAAACAGTTATTACTCAAAAAGATTTAATGGTACAGCCCAATGCGCCAAGGTTTCTTCGTGAGGGAGATAAAATGGAATTCAGCGCGAAGATTGTAAACCTCAGCGATAAAGAAGTAACGGGGCAGGCAAAGTTGCAATTAATGAATGCTTCAACAATGAAT
>JBEPVC010000435.1:0-1738 GCA_041691235.1 Chitinophagaceae bacterium | reverse complement strand
TTTAATGGAAAGGCAGGCCTGCTGGCATTTGTAGATGATGGCAGGGTTTGGATGCCAAAAGAAACGACTGATAAATGGCATGTTGGATACGGGGGTGGTATTGTGTTAGCGCCTTTTAACCTTATGTTTTTTGATATTACCTATGGCTTTTCAGATGAAGATAAAGTATTGCAATTGCGATTAAATGTTGCCCTTTAACTGATTACTAATACCTGACTACTGACTACTAATAAGCCCAATACTTTTTGAATGAGCAATGGCTTCTTCACTGTGCATAAAATAACAGCAACGGGTACCCGCAGTTTTTATTTTATCAACAACAGCTTGCAAATTTTTGTATTTATTTTTATGAATACGCCTTATGTAAACTGCAAAAATTTTCTCAGGAAAATGATCCACTATCGCTGAGTAAATATTTGGATCTTCCTGCGTATCATCTCCCAGCAAAATAAATTTAAGATGCGGGTATGCTTCAATGATTCTTACAATCCGCATAAATTTCGTTGCATGTTTATTTTGCCCCGTTTGCAAAACTTCATTAAATTTCTTCAGCTCATTCAGCAGGTAAACACCTTTTGGCAATTCATTCTTTCGCGAAAATTCCAGGATGAAATTATAAAGGTTCCATTCGCTGCTTGATACATAAAAAAAAGGATTTTGCATTTCATCTTTTTGCCCTGTGGAAGCAAGCAACTTGTAATGATTTACCACTCCTGCAAATGGTTTCCTGCTTCTCGCATTTTTGGTAAACAATACATAAAGGCGCTTTCTTATTCTTGATGAATAAGATATTAAAAAAGTGTCATCGATATCAGAAACAAAAGCATGTTGCGACTCATAAGGAATACTAACCTGTCCTGTTCCGCAAATCTTTTGGGCTTTGTATTTTTCTTCAGCGAGGTAGATTGAAACACTATGCCAGCCTGCAACGGGTGGCACAACAGGTTTCCATTCAAATTTAAAAAAGCCATCATCCTGTGATTGTGTATGAAGAACTTTTCCCTCCCACTTCATTAATAATTTTGCTTTCGGAAATGGCTGCACCATAAACAGGCGAAGCATCGAAAAAGCATTAACGATCCAATTATGGCGATAAGTTTTTCTTGACATGGGACTTAATTTTAAAACATGCCCAAACACTATTATTTTTTCCGAATCGCCATAACTATTGTACACCCTGATCACCGGGTGATGATTTAGCCTGAACAAAAACAATATTTTTTGTTTTATCCTTTTAAGCAGTGAAAGCTTGTTTTCTTTATATTTCACTTTTATTTTTATTATTCTGATCTAAAGGTATTATGGAACAACCGGCAATCTTAAAAATATTATTTGTTATAAATCCCCGATCGGGCCGGAAGAAAAAAATTGATTGGGAATCTTTTATCCGGAATTATTTTAAGACCCTTCCCCACACAATCGAATTTTATATTTTGTCAGGCAACGATGATACCGGTTCAATTCAGTATTGGATTAAAAAAATCGACTTCAATTATGTTGTTGCAGTGGGCGGTGACGGAACTGTATCGCTTGTTGCAAAACAATTATTGGGCACTAACCTGGCATTAGCAATAATACCGGCGGGCTCTGCAAACGGAATGGCAACTGAACTTGATATTCCTGGTGAAGCAAGCGAAGCGCTGGACATAATTGTAAATGGACGTATAAAAAAGTGCGATGTAATAAAAATAAATGAAACCGATATCTGTATTCACTTAAGTGATTTGGGACTAAATGC
>JBEPVC010000434.1:0-1740 GCA_041691235.1 Chitinophagaceae bacterium | reverse complement strand
TAAAATGGCTTTTATTTTATCAACCAAAAGAGATTCTACCGAGCCTTTGTATACAATACGCCGGATGATTGTTCCCGGGCAATGGTCAACAACCGGTATGATTAAATCAATGAAACAAACTTTTCATCTAAACTAACGAGGATTTAGTGGCTTTTGTCAGACTGAGCTTGTCGAAAATTATTTTGCCACTTCCATCTTCACTTTTCTATTCTTAATTTTTTCATTTTTTATTAATTGGAGTGTTTGGCCCATTTTTGATTTTTTTATAGCGACAAAAGAAAAGAAATCTTTCACTTCAATCAACCCAATATCTTCCTGCTTCAGGTGGCCTTTATTTGATAAAAATCCTACAATATCAATTTTATTCACTTTGTCTTTTTTACCTGCTGCAATAAATAGCGTAGACCATTTTGGTTTGTCAGGAAGACTAACGGTTCGGGGTAGTTGTATTTGCTCAGCATCGTTTATATAGCCAGGTAATTTTTCTTCTTCTGATAAAATTAAAATAGCGGTACCACTTGCATCCATTCGCGCTGTTCTTCCGTTGCGATGCGTAAAGGCATCCTCAGTATGCGGAAGATGATAGTGAATGATGTACCTGATATTAGGAATGTCAAGCCCGCGTGATGCAAGGTCTGTAGTTATTAAAACATTTGCAGTTCCGTTCCTGAATTTGCATAGAGCGCTATCGCGTTGTTGTTGCTCCATTCCTCCATGATAAAATTCATTGATAATTCCTTTTTGAGTGAGCGCATTACTCAAACGCTCAACAGCATCCCGGTGATTGCAAAATACAATTGCAGACCTGTTGCCTAAATAGCAAATTAATTTAAACAGTGTGTCAATTTTATCTTTTTCATCAGATAAAACTGTTTGGATTATTAATTTATTTTCTTCAGCTGTTTTGGATAAATAATTAAGTCGGAATGGATCTTTAAGATCAATGAATCCAGGTATTTCTACCGTTTCGGTCGCCGATGTCAGGATTCTTTTTTTCAAATGTTTTAATGAATCAACAATGAACGACATTTCTTCAAGAAAGCCAAGCTCAAGCGATTTATCAAATTCATCAAGCACCAATGTTTCAATAAAATCCAATGTAATGTTTCCTCTCCTTATGTGATCGGCTAATCTACCAGGAGTGCCGATAATGAGTGCAGGCGGTTCAATCAAATTATTTTCTTCTGTTTCCCGTTTATGACCGCCGTAGCAGGAGGTTACTTTAAAACCTGTTGCCATTGTTTTAAAAACGTGCTCAATCTGTATGGCAAGTTCTCTTGAAGGAACAACAACCAACGCCTGCGTATTTTTATTTTCATAATCGAGCTGTTCAACAACCGGCAGTAAAAATGCAACCGTCTTGCCGGAGCCAGTCGGCGAGAGTAAAATTATGTTTTCGCTTTTCTTATTGGCATCAATAGAAGCCAATTGCATTTCATTAAGCGCATCAATTTTTAAGTTCGAAATTATTTTTTCTGTTGAATATTTTTTTTGTTGCATTGCAGCAAAACTACTGAAGTATTAATGGAAGGCGATTTTGTGTTTCAATTATTAGAATAGCTTTGTACGCATTTTGTAACAATACTTTCAAAAAATATGAATCACGCTTATGAATGAATTCAATGAAGCGGCTGTTTTAAGTTTCCATCTTGCATCTGTCAATGACTTTGACGATATATATGATCTATATATGGATAACGATGCAAATCAATTTCTTACTTATGATGTAATGGAACGTTC
>JBEPVC010000433.1:0-1742 GCA_041691235.1 Chitinophagaceae bacterium | reverse complement strand
TCAGAAAAATATTTATCGTCTTTATGTTTTTTATTTAAAATAGAATCTGCCAGGTAAATCGGATCTTCTTTTTTAAACGGAACAAATCTTTCCAGCTCTTTTCTTTTTACATAGCCTTTTTCAAAGTTATTTTTTGTAAATTTTATTAAATTCTCCGTAAGCAAAAGCTCGGTATTAATCGCGGATTTATCATGACTGCTTATTGCAAGACTGTCATCAGCCATAAAATCGTCCATCGTTTTTTGCAGGCTTTTATTTTTTACAGAAGTATCTCCTGCATAATTTTTTAAGCTCCAAAAACCCAGCGCCTGTTCCGTTAAACCATTGGAGGAAAACCAGGCAAACTGGTAATTTCGGGTGTTATAAAAGCTGCGCATCCACCTTGATGTTGAATCTGTAAGTTTATTTTTTAAAATGAAATTTTCTAAATCGGCGCTATCAAGAAATAGATCGTTATATGCATTTTGTTTGGTAATGCTGTAATCTCTTTTGCTTATTTTTTTTTCGCCTGAAGAATTATTCTCAGATGCTTTATTATTATGATTACAAGCGAGAGAAAGTATGGCACAATTAAAAACCAGGGTACAAATTTTTTTCATACACCGCATTACACAAAAGGCATGCCTAAGCTTTATAATTATTAATGAGTTGTTAATTGTAACGCTAACTTTTTTAAATTGCACGCATGCGAAAGTTTGAAGACACATACCGGCATAAAGGCTTAAGAAAAAAATTGATTGATTCAATCAGGGAAAAAGGAATTTCTGATGAAAATGTAATTACTGCAATGATGAATATTCCAAGACATTTTTTTTTAGATACGGCTCTTGATCACATTGCTTATGAAGACAGGGCATTCCCGATACAAGAAGGGCAAACCATTTCGCAACCCTACACCGTTGCCTATCAAACACAGCTTTTAGAAGTTGAGCCTTATGATAAGATTTTGGAGATCGGTACGGGAAGTGCTTATCAGGCAACAGTTTTAGCAGAAATGGGTGCTAATGTATTTACGATTGAGCGTCAAAAAAAATTATTTGAATTCAACAAGCAATTTGTTTTTAAATCCAAATATCCCAACATAAAATTCTTTTATGGAGATGGCTTTGAAGGATTGCCTACCTATGCACCCTTTGATAAAATTTTAATTACGGCAGCGGCGCCTTTTATTCCTCCGAGATTAATTGAACAATTGAAGCCCGGTGGAAAAATGGTTATCCCGCTTGATGAAGATGGACTACAGAAAATGATGCGCATTACAAAAAAAGAAGATGGTAGTTACAACGAAGAAACCTTCTCAAATTTTTCTTTTGTGCCAATGTTGAAGGGAAGAAACTAGATTTAAAAAATTGATGCCAAGACACTAGTTTTAAATAATTACCCAATCCTTTAAAAAAAAATTGTTAGTAAAATAAAAAAGTATACTTTTGAAGTGTACTACTTAACTAATACACTAATGATAGACATTCAAAACTTATCTTTTGGTTATAAAAAAAGAAAACTTTTATATAAAAACTTAAGCATGAAGCTTGAGGCGGGAAGCATCTATGGCCTGTTGGGGAAAAATGGCGCAGGCAAATCAACCTTGCTGAAAAATTTTATGGGACTGCTGTTCCCCACGGAGGGCAGTATCTCTGTAAATGGTTATTCACCCAAAAAAAGGTGGCCTTCATTTTTAGAAACGATCTATTTTATTCCTGAAGAAGTGTATGTGCCGGCTTTAACTGTTGAAGGGTATAAGA
>JBEPVC010000432.1:0-1745 GCA_041691235.1 Chitinophagaceae bacterium | reverse complement strand
TCTATCACGCAAGCAGCTACAAGTTCTTTTTTTACAAGCGCGCGGGCAATAAAAGTATCTTCGTTTTTTTCTCTTCGTTTACCCTTATCAGTTATACCAAAGAAATATTCACCCATTGTTGCTATGTGTTTGTTTTATTTCAGAAAAATGCGCAATCAACATTATGATGCTGATAATTAATAATGCTATCGCCAATAATTTGTCCATATCACGATTTGAATATATTTATAGTTACAATACCGTTCAACACGATTCTTGAGTTTACCGGGAGTTCCGTCCACACTGGCATTTGCCTGTCGCTGTTTTTTATTTCAATTTCATTGATGATAGTCTTCTCCCCAAAAGAGCTCAGAAAGAAATTGCCTGCGTTTTTATCATACTTAATCAAAAGATGTGGAGTTGAAACCCATTCAGATGGAATTTTGAAAATGCCCCCCTGCTCAGAGGTTTCTTCACTTCCTGAGACAGTGATTTGTTCATCCTTCATGAAATACTCCAGCTTTTTGCCTGCAAATTGCTTATCAGGAAGTGTTGTTTCCAGCCTGGCAAAATATGTTGAAGTATTTAGAAGTCCGGGATCGTCAAAGATGAGGTTCTGATGATAAGGAATCTCATAATATCCGTCGCTGTAGAATGTAAAGTCTTTCAATATCTCATCTGCAATATCAAAAGTTTGTGCTATGCCTGTTTGCCTCGGGATAAAAGTAACTCTGAGGTTGTCTTCTTTCTGATGCCTAGTTGAATTGCCAGGCAAGAGTTTACCGATAAAACTTTTGTCGCCTTTTTGGTAATCGGGATGCGATACAAAACGAAAAACCCATTTATTGGATGAGGCTGTAATCTTTTCTCCTTTTTGCCTGCGCTTTTGTAATATGGTATAGAACGACTTTACAGATTCCTGGATGATGAATCCAAATATCCCTTTATTGTTATCCATGAATTTGTTGTAATCAGGAGGGCTGAAGCAAATAATATATTCATGATAAAATATTACTCTTCCCGCAAAAGAAAGTTCAGTAATGGATTCCTGGAATTTTTCGATAATATATTTATGAACTATATCCGGCGAGAGTGTCGCTGTTTCTGAGTATTCAGCTTCTTTTTTAAGAAACCAATTTTGTACACCTATTCGTTGCCAAAATGTTGAAGCTGTATTCATCTGCATTAGTTTTTTAAGTTTAGCTTACATTAAAATATCTCCCGCTAATTATCTCAATTCATTAAAACAATTGAAAACAACATTTTACACACTCATAAATATTTTGTGCAGCACCATTGCGCCGTTCTTTCAATTACTTCTATGAAACGATAATCTCTTAAGCAGCAAGCCATCGGCTCACGTTCGGCGAAGTGCCTGAATCAATACCATGTACTACAAGTAGAATTTGACTCGAATAGATCACTGAAATTAAATGGTGAATTCTTAATGATTTGCCAAAACAATGATTTAAGGATAAAAAAAATGTTAAACAGTGAGAGAGGTTGTTTGATGTTGATCTATGAATCAATCAAAAAAAATGAAAGCAGGTTTGAGGCAAAAAATTTACTTGCCCGTTCGTTTTACATGAGTAGATTAGTCACTTAATAAATCAAAATTAATTCTCCATTGATAAAGATAACGGTAAAGCATAGGGTCTGCGGGTTGGTGTCGCAAAAACAAAAGGCCGTTTGTAAACGGCCTTTATATTATTTGGTTTTTTGCTCCCCCTTCAGGACTTGAACCTGAGACCCTCTGATTAACAGTC
>JBEPVC010000431.1:0-1752 GCA_041691235.1 Chitinophagaceae bacterium | reverse complement strand
TTCATTCCTGCCATCGGGTCTGCGCCGTATTGAAATATGTATTCACGGTTGAGCAGATATGCCTCAATTTTGAGGCCTGGTAATTAAAATTAATGTTCTGAAAATTCTACCTTTTTATTACAAATATTAAAGATAACCTGTTGTGCGGTTAGAAAATAATTTGAAAAAAGATGTTGTGCGGCCATAGTTTAGTATGGTTTTTGCTTGTAATAGTTTGAACATCAATTACTTACAATGCACAACATCAAAACAAATTTCGATAAGTTTTATCAAATTGTCAAAAGTTCTTTGCAAGCAAACCTAAATGCAGATGATAATGTACAGTTCTATCCAAATAAACCAAAGATGAATGACTGTAGTATTATTTCTCTTTCTATTTGTGCAGAATCAATCGGCATAGACTCTGAAAATTATTTATGGAGTAAAATAAACAAAGACTACAAAAGCGATTTTCCTCAATTAATTGATAGGAGTAATTTCAATAAAAGGCGCAGAAGGCTGCATCTTTTTATACATGAAGTAACTCGGTTTATTTCCGGGGAACTAAATAAAAGTGAAGATATATTTTTAATAGATTCTATACCCGTTCCGATATGTAAAATCGCTAGAGAAAAGCGTTGCAAGTTTGGAAATGATTGTTTTGAAACTAAGCCTGATAAAGGGTATTCTGCAATTAGTAAGCAATATTACTATGGGTATAAACTGCATTTGGTAACATCGGCAAATGGTATTTATCATAGTATGGATTTAACAAAAGCAAGCGTACATGACGTGAATGTTTTGAAAGAAATTAAATATGGCAAAATGATTAATGCAACTTTAATTGGCGACAAAGGTTATATTTCAAAAGAAGTAAAAATTGATTTATTTGAAAGCTGCCATATAAAATTAGAAACACCTGCAAGAGCCAATCAGAACGACCAGCAACACTGGCATCCGGTTTTCAGAAAATGCAGGAAAAGGATTGAAACATTATTCTCTCAATTATGCGACCAGATGATGTTGAAGAGAAACTATGCAAAATCTTTGGCAGGATTAAAGACAAGGCTGATATCCAAAATTGCCGCCGTAACCATATTGCAATCAATGAATTATACAAATAGTAAACCTATTAACCATCTCAAACACGCCTTGGCTGCCTAACCGCACAACGGGTTATTCTTATTATTAAATAAACTTATAAGAAGGAAATACTATTTTTTTTCTTCCATCGTTTATGCTTTATTGAAAGTCAGTGTATAAAAGTCATCATCCTTTGTTCCAGAAATTAGAAACCTTTAAATATTTTACTAAAAATAATTATGTCCTTAGCCCTTAAACAACGGGGAAATTTAATGTTGTCGTTGATAAAAGTATTTTCATTTAAAAAAGCGGCAGGTCTAACTTCCACCTTAGTAGATTCATCATCGGATAAAATAAATATTTTTCTTACTGTTGACCAGTCTACAATTGGCGAGCATTTTAATCCGAACGATCCTGCACCACTTTACAAAAGGCAGCTCAGTCATGGGTTTCAGCAATATATAATGGCTTCAATAGAGTGTGCAAAAAGAAATTCTGTTTTTTATTATAAAATAAACTGCAAAAACAAAAATGACAAACAATATGCAGAAGCATTTATTTATGCAATCAAGCGGCATTTTTCCGCCAGGAAATTAGTTGAAATTGAAAAGTTTGAAAAGTTTAAAAGGCGCAGTTATCTCTTACTTTTTCTAAGCCTTTTGGTTATGATGATCTGCCATGGCCTTGTTC
>JBEPVC010000430.1:0-1755 GCA_041691235.1 Chitinophagaceae bacterium | reverse complement strand
CTACTGTTGATCGTGAATTACAGATGAGGACTTGCACGTCGCCCCCTGCTATTGCAAATACTTTTGTTGTGGCACGTGCTATTTACTTTTTTTTGGGTTTTGTGTTGTTTTAAACTTTTAGGATTAGGCAGAACGAGAGCAAAGTAAAGATAGGATTATTTTAAAACTAAATAAATTAGTATATTTGATCTAAAATATTTAGTTATGTTTAAAGGAATAAATGCCATTGAGTTTGGTAAGCGGTTCCATGATAATGAAAGTTGCTATTTGTATTTAATAGAACAAAAATGGGGCAAAGGTTTTTTTTGCAGCAGATGCGGACATGAAAAATATTATAAGGGTAAAACCTATTACTATCGTAAATGCAGGAACTGCGGATATAGTGAAAGTGTTACAGCCAATACCGTTTTTCATGGAATGAAGATGCCTGTATTAAAAGCGTTTCATATAATATTCAGGCTTACGGCTAAGAAGAAAGGGATGTCAACAACAGAATTGGGCAGTGAAGTTGGCGTTCAGCAAAAGACAGCCTGGTTACTTAAGCGTAAAGTTCAGGTAGCTATGAAACAAGATAATAATGAAAAGCTAAAAGGCAATGTGGATGCGGATGAAACCATTGTAGGCGGTTATACCAACAAGAACAAGGGAAGGAGTTTACAAAGTAAAGAAGCTTTGTTATTTGCTGCAGAAAAATTGCCCGATGGCAGAACGGGCAATATTCGCATGCAACAGATAGAAAACTTTGAAGCCTTAACATTAAAATACGCTTTGAAAGATATGATAACTGATGAAGCAAGCATTACAACCGACCATCACAAGTCTTATCAGTGCTTAACAAAAGAGATGAACCTGCAAACAGTATTATCCAATATGGGAAAATCGCTGGAAGAACTTCACAAACAAATTATGCAATTTAAAAATTGGCTAAGAGGTATCCATCATAAATGTTCTAAACAACACTTGTTTGCCTACGCTGATGAATACGTGTTTAGATTTAATCGAAGAAATAACAGGAAAGCTATTTTTCATAAAGCAGTAGATAGAATGATGAATCAAATTCCTCATCCCTATCCAATATTAAAAACACTTTGTGCTTATTCTACCTAATCCTATCAATTTATATATTATAGTTCTGTGAAACCCCTTACCCTGCTCTGCAAAGTCTCTGATTTTTATTAAATATTTATCCCTTTATCTTCCCAAACCATGATTGATTTCCGTAGCGATACTGTCACCAAACCAACACCTGACTCGCATGGCTTTGTGCGTTGCTGATTGTGTCTTGCTTTTATCTTCGCAAATCATAATTGATTTTTTCAGCAATACAATATTAATTTTTTATGCCCGGCAACAAAACAAGAAATAGTACGATACTAAAGCAACTTATAATGTACTAACGTGTAAAGCTGAACGCATGCAGATGGGTGTATAAGGGTAACTGTTTTTTGGAATCTTTTATTCACTTATGCCATGGCAGTGTTTATATTTTTTTCCACTGCCGCATGGGCAAGGTTCGTTACGTCCAACTTTTGGTGCAGTGCGAACAAATGGTTTATCACCTGAATAAAAATATTGAGTATCACCTTCTTCCACTCCTTCCGCTTCTTCCCAATCATGGTAATAGTCATTTACATCTTCTTCGTCATCATCATCTGCTTCCCATGATTTTGATGCTGCTTTTATCTCAAAATAATTTTGAAGTTGCTTTTTATAACTATTCTCACTTCCGGGTATTTCATTCAGTGAATTTATTAC
>JBEPVC010000429.1:0-1758 GCA_041691235.1 Chitinophagaceae bacterium | reverse complement strand
ATTGAAATTTTAGTTTGCCTAATCACAACTCTTTGATGGTTGTTGGTGATTGCCAAGCGTCAAAACCATCCACACGAACACGCAACAAAGGCGATGGTTTGGGCTTTATACAAGCCAAATGATTTTTTAGGAACACCAACATCTGCAACTAAAATTATTGCTCATGTTATTATGCCCAAGCCAAAACACTACGAGAAGTTTATAGGTTGAGCTTATCATAATTTAAAGTCTCTTATACATCAGGGTTTCACGTACCTCTGTTTTATTGGATAGTTAAAGCAGTGAAAACCCCGATGGGAATGTAAAGGTGGCTCCTATGGAGCGGTTACTTTATTTCTTTTTAGGTGTAATGGACATTTGTGGTGCTGATTTTTAGACGTTTTGTTCAAGTGGACAAAAATGGTGCTGTTTATTTTCACTCTTTTTATCAAATCTTGCAATTAATATTCACCTTTGTTTCATCAAGTTAAACGGAAGTAGGCTCTGCTGGAGAGCAACCTGCCAGGGATACACTCGATGACCGACGAAAATATCAAAGGAACTGTTTTAAAATAGTTCCTTTGATATTTTCAGAGGTCCTTATGCCTTAAAAAACTCATCAATAAACTTCTTCTTTCTTGCTGCTGATAACCCATTATGATTTCTCAATTTATTTTTTAAATCAGCGAAATGTCCATCAATTGCATTAGTGGTATTGGGAATATTTAATTTCATATTATCATTCCATGTAAACAGCCAGGGCAGGTTTGTTTTTAAACTTCTATAAGCACTTCTCAGGCGTTTGTGTACATATCTGCTTTTACCATTAATATCTACTTTCCGTTCGTTTAAAAAATCTTTCCATTTGTTATGCCAAAATTGTAGCCCTCCTTCAAAACTTTCTTTATCCGTTTGTTTTAATAATAATGTAAGCTCCCACAATTCTTTGCTGGCTTGCATTTTAGGTTTCTTTGTTAAGTATCTTCTTATTATGGCAACTTGATGGAAGTTGCACATCTGAATAGGTATACCATCAAACAACTGCAACAAACCCTTGCGACCATCGCAAATAATAGCTTGTATTTTTATTCCTCTTCTTGTTATTTCTTCTATCCCCAATAAGTATAGTTTATTGGTTTCTTGTTGTACATATTGTTTGAATAAAATTTGCCCGGTAAGGCTGTCTTTAAAAACCATTACTCCAAATTTTCTTCCAAAATAAGTTGTGTCCATTAACACATTTACAACACTTGTAAAAGTTGTTAGGCGTTGAACTTTAACTTCATCTATTTTTCGCTGAATCGTTTTTGCAGAGCAATTATATTTTGCTGAAAGTTGAGAATAAGTTTGCTTTCCCTCTGTATATTCTATCCACAAAATTTCAATATCAATTCGATTACCTCCTAAAAAACGTTTGCCACAGGCAGCACATTTATAGCGCTGAACCCCTTTATGAAATCCATTTTTGGAAACTATTTTGCTCTTACAATAAAAGCAGTTTTTTTATTCATTTGCTTTGATTTCTGCAAAGCTAAGCCCATAGAAGGTTCCAGAGTATTTTAGCACCACAAATGTCTATTAACCCTAATTATATAATATTATCAATGTTATAGCATTGATTAAAAGTTATAAAAAAAACCGTCTTGTAATTGAGACGGCTTTTTTATTATAAAATAATTCTATCTCTTATTGATCCCACCAAAGCTTTTGTGTTACATCAGAAACAGAAGGAACATTAGCACTGTTTCGTGAAACCTCAACAGTTGAAGGGTACAGAAG
>JBEPVC010000428.1:0-1774 GCA_041691235.1 Chitinophagaceae bacterium | reverse complement strand
CCAGATACATAACCTTCATTTACCAATTGCAGCAATTTGCGTTTACTCATTACCGTATAGGTCATGTTGAGCCGGGCAAATTCGTATTGATGTGATGGAAAAATTTCAAGATTTTCAATAAACCAATCGTATAAAGAATGATGTGGAATAAACTCCAGCGTGCAAATGCTATGGGTAATGTGCTCAATGCTGTCGCTTTGCCCGTGTGCAAAATCATACATCGGGTAAATGCACCATTTGTCGCCGCTGCGATGATGATGTGCATGTTTTATGCGATACATGATCGGATCGCGCATGTGCATGTTTACAGCACCCATATCAATCTTTGCCCGCAACACTTTCTCACCATCTTTAAATTTGCCGCTTCGCATTTGATCAAACAACAAAATATTTTCCTGGACACTTCTATTTCGATATTCATTTTCTATTCCGGGCTCTGTTGGCGTTCCTTTTTCGGAGGCAATTTTTTCAGGTATACTGTCGTCAACATATGCAAGTCCTTTGTGAATAAGCTTTACAGCGAGATCATACAACTCTTCAAAGTAATCACTTGTATAAAATTCATTTGCCCAGTTGAATCCAAGCCACTGAACATCTTGCTTAATGCTTTCAACATATTCTGTTTCTTCAGTTAAAGGATTGGTATCATCAAAGCGAAGGTTCGTAGAGCCGTTATATTTTTGCGCCAGGCCAAAATTCAGGCAAATACTTTTTGCATGGCCTATATGCAAATATCCATTTGGTTCAGGCGGAAAGCGCGTTATAATATTTTGAGACTTTCCGTTGGCAAGATCATCTTCTATTATTTCTTCAATAAAATTCAGGCTTTTTTCTTCAGGCATTCTTTTTTAATTTGGCCTCACCCCAACCCCCCTCCAAAAGAGAGGGACATTATTTATTAATACTTCAATTTCCGTTTCAAAGTATCAAGGTTTTTTCAGATTGAGACGATAATTTTTAATTCTTAACTTTTAATTTTAAAATTTCATTCCATGCTTTGAGCAATTAACTCAGCAATATCCAACACTCTTACAGTTTCTTCTTTTTCATTAAGCTTTACGCCATCAGTAAGCATAGTATTGCAAAATGGGCATGCAGCCGCAATAATACCGGCGCCGGTTTCAATCGCTTCTTTTGTTCTTTCATTATTAATTCGGGTTGTGCCTTTTTCTTCTTCCTTAAACATTTGCGCCCCACCTGCACCACAGCACAATCCATTGCTTTTGCATCTTTTCATTTCTATGAGTTCCGCATCCAGCGATTCCAAAACTTTTCTCGGCGCTTCATAAATATTATTAGCCCTTCCTAAATAGCAACTATCGTGATACGTAATTTTTTTCCCTTTGAATTCGCCGCCTTCTTTCATTTTTATTTTACCATCATCAATTAATTGTTGCAAAAAAACTGAGTGATGAATTACTTCATAATTGCCTCCTAAAACCGGGTATTCATTTTTTAAAATATTAAAGCAATGCGGACATGCAGTAACAATTTTTTTTATGCCATGGCCATTGAGCACCTGTATATTTTGATATGCCATCATTTGAAACATAAATTCATTTCCGGCACGCCTTGCAGGATCTCCATTGCACATTTCTTCTTTACCCAATATGGCATAGTTTATTTTTACTTTATCTAAAATCGTAGCAAAAGCTTTTGTAATTTTCTGTGCACGTTGATCAAAACTTCCTGAGCATCCTACCCAAAAAAGAATTTCGGGGCTTTTATTTTCTGCCATCATTTCTGCCATGGTAGGTACGTGCATTCAAAAAAA
>JBEPVC010000427.1:0-1794 GCA_041691235.1 Chitinophagaceae bacterium | reverse complement strand
ATCGCAGATAGAGGAATTCTTGAAAAAAGTGTTTTAGATTATTCAAATAAGTTTAAAGGACAAAGCATTCCACGCCCGCAAAACTGGGGTGGCTATATAGTTAAGCCCACACTAATTGAATTTTGGCAAGGACGCCCAGGCAGGTTGCATGATCGTTTACAATATACCGTTAGTAAAAATGGAATTTGGAAAATAGATCGGATTGCGCCGTAGTAGTTAAACAATTTTGTTTTTAGCGGGCTTACTTTTTATCCTTCTTTTCTGCCACAGCTTTCTTTACAACTTTTGATGGCCTTGATTTGCCGAAAGAACCTTTAAATATTTTTCCTTTTTTTGTTTTCTTATCTCCACGTCCCATGAATAAAGTTTTTATTTTGATTTAAAATATTGCAATAACATTTATTATTAAAGTTCTACATAAAAAAAGCAAGATACATAAATGCATCTTGCCTTGTAAAAATTTACGAAGAATCAGATTTTAGCTGATAGTTCTTTGCCTGCCTTAAATTTTGCTACTCTCTTAGCTTTAATTTTAATAACAGCACCTGTTTGAGGGTTGCGGCCATTGCGGGCAGCTCTTTTGCTTACAGAAAAAGTTCCGAAACCAACAAGGGTAACTTTGCCGCCACCTTTAAGGGTTTTAGTAACTGCTTCAACAAAAGAATCTAAAGAAGCATTAGCTTGTGTCTTGGTAACTCCTGCATCATCGGCCATTTTGGCGATTAGTTCAGCTTTGTTCATAATAATTTTATTTGATTTTTTAACTGCAACAAATATAAAAGGTTTTTCATTGCAACAAAATTTTTTATATTTTTTTTTTTGCACTTGTTTTGCTACAATCCGCAATTGGCGAAGGTTCTAAAATACTTATTAAAAAATCAATGCATTTTTAATAAGGGGGGTATCCTCTAAAACATAGTCCCAGAAAGGCTTTCAGCTAATAACAGCTTCAAAGGCTTTACTGTAAAGGCTTTCACAGAAAAAAATAAGGCAACAGTATATTAAGAAAAAAAAATTATAAACAATTACTTCACAGTTTGCAAAAGTGTTCGAAACACAATAAATTGATTTTGCCACCTGGTTATGGTTTTCTTCCGAAGCTCTGTTGCATAAAGCTGAATGTATTTTTTATAGTCATGAAGTGTATTTGCAAAAAATTGGATAACAAAAGTTTTTCCTTCCGACTCATCTTGCTCAAGCAAATGGAAAAAATGATGCTCACAAAATAATCGGGTTGCCATTATTTCGGGAATATGAATTTTCTTTTGCCATTGAATCCACTCATCAACAATGTTATTGTCAATTTTTATTGTGAGGTTATAAACATGCATGATTATAATTTTAGTTCAAGATAAACAGGGCAATGATCACTGTGTTTGACCTCCGGAAAAATTTTTACAGCTTTTATCATCTCCTTAAGATTAGTTGAAACATTGATGTAGTCTATTCTCCAGCCTTTATTTTCCAGTCGTGTACTGGGCCGCAAAACATTCCACCACGTGTATTGATGAGGTTCTTTATTAAGATGTCGAAAGCCATCAACAAAATCATTTTGTAAAAATTTATCCATCCATGCTCTTTCTTCAGGCAAAAAACCTGTTGTTTTTTTATTTGAAACAGGATTATGAATATCAATTTCTTTATGCGCAATATTATAATCGCCGCAAACAATTATTTTTTTTCTTGTCTCTCTCAACTTATTTAAATAATCAAAAAATTCGCCAAGCCAGATGTATTTATAAGATTGCCGATGCTCACCGCTGGTCCCGGATGGGAAGTACGCATTGATTAAAG
>JBEPVC010000426.1:0-1802 GCA_041691235.1 Chitinophagaceae bacterium | reverse complement strand
GCATTCCAAAACCGTCGGGCGGTTAGCTTTCCTAAAAAATTAATGCTGTCATTGTAATTTATCTTCGGCATGACATAACAAAGATAAAGCAACTAAAGCAAGCAAACACTTAAAGGGAAGCCACACAAAGAGAATCTTTGGATTTGATTGAATCTGTCGGTGCAGGCTGTATTAGAGGCGGTTCATTAAAATTCAATTGTTTGTTAAGAAACTTTTCATAGTTAGTATAAATAACATTCAGGGCGATAAAATTCATTACAAATTTTCTTGTTTCTGATGGCAGGTATTTTTTAATATCCCAATAGCAGGCATTTTCATTTTTACATTTTGCCAAGGAAGATCTTACGCGACCTTGCCCGCAATTATATGCTGCTACCGACAACAATAAATCGTCATTAAAAAAATCAAGCTGATCACGAAAAAATTTTGCAGCAGCAACTGTTGATTTTGTAAAATTTTTTCTTTCGTCATATTTTCCACCGGTGTGTAATCCATATTCTCTTGCCAATTCCGACATAAACTGCCAATAGCCAACCGCTCCTGCAGGTGAAACTGCGTTGGCATTAAAATCTGACTCAAGCACAGGTATCATTTGCAACTCTGCCGGAACATTATATTTATCCAAAATATCAGCAGCCTTAGGCAAAAATTTCTTCCCCTTAGAAAAAATGT
The DNA here is from genome assembly GCA_041691235.1 of Chitinophagaceae bacterium. GTDB lineage: Bacteria > Bacteroidota > Bacteroidia > Chitinophagales > Chitinophagaceae > Ginsengibacter. The sequence goes on along the minus strand of JBEPVC010000426.1, from coordinate 1,130 downwards.
AGATAATATATTCCCGTTGTTTTTTACTATAAGATTTTACGTATTCCTTTGTTTGAAGCCTTTGCTCTTCCAGGTTTTCGGGGTAAACAACTGCAAGCAGATTTTCTGCCGGCAATTCGGTTACTGAAACTGTTTTTTTATTTTTATACGCAGGATGGCCAATAAGTGACTTTGCAGAAGTAGTAAAGCCAACTATAAAAAATATTATAATTAACGACAATAAAATTTTTGATTGTACAGTTCTCATCATTCTAATTGCTTTATGCGGACGTTCTTTTATGTTTCCATCAAGAACATCCTGTTTGACAATCTTGTTTCATTTAAATTTTCAACTCCCAAAAGAGTGAAAACTTATTTTGGATGATTTACAAATTTTTTCGAAATCGAATTATAATTACGCTGGAAAACGCATTTTAAAAAAAGCAGGCTAGTATTCTACTCTCTAATGCTTTGTACTTGTTCTCTGAACCAGAACCTTTTCTTTTTCTTTAGATGTGCAAAATTAATACCGAAAATTTTAGGAAGCAAGCAAATATGGTAAGCCGCTATTGACAATAAGTCAGGTGCCAGATTGTTATTTTATAAACACCATCATCCCAATGCTTTATAAATAGAAAGGTTTAATAACTATAACATTTTTTTATTTTTCTAATTTCTGAAATTTTTTAATCGTTATTTTTTTAAAGCTATTTTGCATTAACAAACAAAGAATTGTTTATTAAATCAGTGGCAAGAAAAAAGAAACAGCCTTTCGTAAAATATCTTCTTAAAATACTTTTTTGGCTTCTGCTAACCTGTTTAGTGGTTTATGAGTTGGTATTTTTTTTTATAAAACCCACGGATATTTTTTACCCGGATTTTCAAATTACTATTCCGGTTAACTATGAAATACATGGAATTGATGTAAGCCGTTATCAAAAAACGATAAACTGGAAAGAAGTAAAAGAGATGCAGGTAAACGATATAAAAATTGGATTTGCATTTATAAAAGCTACCGAAGGAATTGGCAATGTTGATGAACAGTTTCGTCGCAACTGGCTTAAAGCGGAGGAACAAAATATTTATAAAGGAGCTTATCATTTTTTTATACCCGGCAAAAGCGGCAGCAAGCAAGCGAATAATTTTATTCA
>JBEPVC010000425.1:0-1803 GCA_041691235.1 Chitinophagaceae bacterium | reverse complement strand
TGCTTTGCTTCCGCCATACGCTCCCCATGTTTCATAAGCTTCGGCACCTGCATCGCTGCTTATATTTATAATCGTTGCGCCGGGTTTTAAAAAAGCTTTTACTTTTTGTAAAAGTGAAATGGGTGCAATTATATTGGTATGAAAAATTATATGCAAATCGTCAATTGGATGATTGAGCAGTTTCGGCATTGGTGATACACCCAAGGCAGAAGCATTATTTACCACAAGATCCAATTGCCAGTGATTCGTTGCAAGTGCCTCTGTTAATTGCCATAAATGTATTTCATCACGAACATCGCCGGAGATAGCTATCGCGTTAGTATATTCTTCTAAATTATTTTTTGCAGAAAGTAATTGTTTTGCATCGCGGGCATTGATTAATAAATTCCATCCATTGCGTGCAAGTTCATTTGCCAATGCATAGCCTAATCCTTTTGAAGCGCCTGTTATAAGCGCCGTTTTTTTATTTATCATAATCTCTTAATTTTTATGTATTGCAAATTTCAGTAAGAGCAGAAGAATAAAAAACGTACTAAAGACTAAAACTATACTGTACCATAGTATAGTTTCTTTTAAAAGCTTTTTATGTGACAATGAATTTATGAACTAAGAATTCCGCGCTGTATTGCATTGTTTACAGCCTCTGTGCGGTTATGCGCAAGCAATTTTGATAATATAGATGTGAGATGAAATTTAATTGTACGTTCGGACAGGAAAAGCTGCCCGGCAATTTGCTTATTAGATAATCCTTTTCTCACCGACATTAATATTTCTAATTCTCTTTTCGATAATGGTGAAGTTGGATAATGAAACTTAGCATTGACGGATTTATCGTCTAGTCGTTCCCGTGTTTCGTTTCTTATATGCGAAAGTTGTTGTTGCAATTCTTCTGCCTGGTCTAATGATTGATTAATAAGTTTTCGTGCATTCAAGATTTTTTTTTGTTCTAATAAAGTATTCGCCTGTTGCAGATTTTTTATTACATCATCAATTCGCGGCTGAAGTAACCTGTTAATTATTTCATCAAAATCAGTTTCATCGCCGGAAGATTTCATGTTATAAGATTCCTGAACCCGTGTGCGCTGAATGGCAATGCCGATAAGTTCTGCAATTGTATTTAACAGCGATAATTCTCGGTTGTCTAATTGCTGTGACTCTTTACTAACAAGATTTATGAGGCCTGCTTTTTCACCACCTGTTGTGATTGGAATGGTTGCATGAAATTTCAATCCTCTTGTACCTGATGTAATATTTTTTAAACGGCTGCAGGCAATCTCACTTATATTTCTTGCTTTGGAAAGATTATCAGACAAATATTTTTCAATACAAAAACACCAGCCGGAAAGCCGCTCAGGATGATTGCGCAAGGCAGGCGGCAGGTTATAAGATGCAGCAAGATACACAGACTTTATACCGGGTTGCACCAGCCATATCCACCCTGTTTCAAGATCAAGAAGCTGCACCGTTTTTTCCAATGAAATTTTCAATGCTGCATGCAGTGAAAATTCTTTATTAAGATTGCTTGCAATTTCATACAGGTGAGAAAAATATTCTTTATCGCTCATTTATTTATTTGAAAAAGATCAGTTCTGATTTTTTCTGCTCATTCAAATCAAATCTACCAAAAATCAATTTACCTGTTTTATTTAAGTTGATCTTTTACTTGTTTTAGGTTTTAAAAGTATAAATATTTGCAATGAAGTATTTTTGAATTAAGAAACAATTTTAAACAGAACATTATCATACATCAATTTTATTTTAATTAAATATTTAACTCTGGTAAATGATAAAGCGAATATTTTT
>JBEPVC010000424.1:0-1821 GCA_041691235.1 Chitinophagaceae bacterium | reverse complement strand
ATCACGCCCTCCGTCATGGTATCGCTCATCCTCGGCATTCTTATCGCTTCTGCCATAAATATTTTCAGTTATTTCGTAAAAATTGAGAGGTGAAATTAGTGCAAAATCAGCAAAAGATTTTCTATTGAGTTTAAGCTTACTTGAATTGAAAAAAATCGACAAAAAAATTCTGCAAATTGAAGTCTTAATCTGATTTATTATTTTTTTGCAAACTCACCCACTCAATCTCGTCAAAACCAAAACTTCTTTCTATTACATCTTTAGTAAGAAGCGCTCCGGATTCTGATACCCCGGTAATTTTTGTTTCAAACACAATGCTCCCTTTTTTTAAACTTACCTTTTTATTAAGCGCAAATAAGTTTTCATTGTACTTCTTAAGCATTTCCTTTGCCTCACCCGTTTTCAGTGCGCTTAATTTCCCTAAAACAATTGTATGAACTTCACGGGCAAGTTGTATCACATCATAACTTTTACCAGTTAATTGTTGAAGAGAAATAGCGCTCAATTCAAGTTCAGTAAAAATCACCTGGTTGATATTAAGGCCAATACCAATAATAGCCCACTGCCATAAATTACCTTTAACTACATTTTCAATAAGAACACCTCCTGCCTTCCTGTCATTTATGAAAATATCGTTTGGCCATTTGATTTTTATTTCCTTCTTACAGTATTTCGAAAAAAAATCATAGCATGCAAGCGCAACAGCCATGCTCAGTTTAAACTGCTGCTGTACAGGCAGCCACTGCATTTCCACCGCTATTGAAAGAATAATATTTTCACCTGTTTGGCTTTCCCATGTTTTACCCCACCTTCCCTTTCCTGAGGTTTGCTCCATCGCAAATGCTGCATCCCCGGTATTAATAAGCTTCTCCTGAACCTTTGCCATGGCATAGTTGTTGGTACTATCCACCTTCTCAAGAATTATAAATTTGGGAGATGCTAATGGCATGAAAAAAGGTATTAATAAAGAATTAGTATTTTTGACAATGGGTTGCGAAAAAAGTTTTAAAAAACTGCAATCTAACAGAATAAAATTTATTTTCTATGCATGTAATGCCTGGGAAAAGTATTAAAATAAACGCCTTTGAATAATTTAACTTTATTGGATACCAGAAAAAAACCCGCTCTTACAAGATTAACCAGGAACAGCAAAATTTTTAAAACAATTATACATGCCATTCAGGAAAAGAAAGGTGAAAATATCGTAAGTCTAGACTTAAAAAAAATACCTGAAGCAGTTTCTGATTTTTTTATTATTTGTGAAGCATCCAATAATATTCAACTTAAAGCAATTGCTGACTTTGTTGAAATTGAAGTTAAAAAAAAATGTGGCGAATTACCCTATAAGCATGAGGGATGGCAAGGTGAGCAGTGGATTTTAATAGATTACGTGAATGTTGTCGTCCACATTATGTTGCCGGAACCCCGCAAATTTTACAGGCTTGAAGAAATGTGGAGCGATGGATCAGTAACGGAGCATTAAATAAAAACATTACATTATTATAACTATTTCCTTTAACTAAAAAGATTTCCCTGTAGAATTCCGAAATAACAAAATCAAAATATTGCAAGGCAAGCATATATGGCAACTGAAGAACAGAAAAAAAAAGCATTACAAAATAGGAACAGATTGAATCCCAGCAACAATAATAACAATAATAATTTACCTGAAGAGGATCCAAAAAAACGTCCGAGGATAAGCATTTACTGGGTTTACGCTATTCTTTTCGCGGCAATTATAGGATATAATATTTATAGAACATCAGGTAGCGGAAGCGGCTTTGAAATTGAGAACACTCAATTTTTTACAATGCTCAAGCA
>JBEPVC010000423.1:0-1826 GCA_041691235.1 Chitinophagaceae bacterium | reverse complement strand
TTTCATATTTCCAATGTAAATAAATTCAGGCTCAAGACTGTTGTGTCCATTGCTTTTTTCTGGACAGTAATTGATTTTGCAATTGTTCTTTTGAGGGAAGATAACCAGGTACATACAAAAAGCATTTTGTTCAGGGAAGGGCTTATGTTTTCTGTAAGCCTTATCATGGGTTATCTTTTTGTTTACAAGTTGAGAAAAATTTTCAGGAACTATCCTTTATGGTTAAACTTTTTTATTAAGAGCTTCATACTTCTGGGATCTGCTTTAATTATAACCTTCATCATACAAATAAGCAATGCCTATTTTTTTCAAAGATTAAATATATCAGAAGCCTACAATGAAATATTATCTTATGTACTCCACAAAAACTGGCTTTTAGAAAAAATTATTTATTGGCTAATCATTTTTTTTATAACACAACTTATTTTAATTATTAATGAAAAATATTCTCCCGGTGTATTCCTTGATATATTAACCGGAAAATATATTAATCCAAAAAACGAAAACAGGATTGTGATGTTTATTGATCTCAAAGATTCCACGCCCATTGCAGAAAAATTAGGACACAGCCGTTACTTTGAATTTATAAAAGAATTTATTTATGAAATATCTATGGCAATTATGGAATACGAAGGAATCATTTACCAGTATGTAGGTGATGAAGTTGTTTGCTCATGGAAAAATTCTAAAAAAAATACCCGAAAATGTCTTGATACGGTTATAAGGTGCAGAAGAAATATTCAAAGAAAAGGCAATCATTTTAGAAGAAAATATGACATAATTCCTGAATTTAGAGTTGGCATACATGTGGGAGAAGTAACCATTGGGGAAATTGGTGTGGTAAAGAAAGATCTGGCAATGAGTGGCGACACGATGAATACGACTGCACGTATAAGAAGTGCATGCACCGAGCTCAACCATCATTTTATTGTTTCAAAGGAATTTGTAGAGGCTGGGGCATTAAAAAAGTCGCAGACAGAGTCGCTGGGAATGGTTGATTTAAAAGGTAAAAAAGATGAAATTGAACTATTCTCTTTGAAAATATAGCCGGTTTAATTAATAAGAAATCATTGAGTTCGGCAATAATTGCAAAAAGCTTTCTTAATCTTTCATAATTGGTGTGCAATTTGAGATACACCAACATACGCGGGAGCACTATGGAGACAAAAAAGGAAGTAATCAAAAAAAAGAGATCGTTTTTATTTAAGCTGGCTAAGGTATTTGCCTGGGTTTTGGGATCATTGATCTTCCTGATTATTCTTGCTTTAATTCTTATTCAAACTTCATTTGTGCAAAATTTTGCACGCAAAAAAATAATCAGCTACCTGGAGCATAAGCTAAAAACCAAAGTTGAAATAGGTAAGCTCAGCGTAAAATTTCCAACCACGCTTTCTTTACAAAATATTTTTCTTGAAGATCAATCGAAAGATACTTTGTTGTATGGCGGCGAAATAAAAGTTGACATAAGCATGCTTCGGCTTTTAAAAAATGACATACAGGTACAGGAGATTGCCCTTAATAACATAATAGCAAAAGTGAAGAGGCTTCCGCCCGATTCAGTTTTCAATTTTCAATTTATTGTAAACGCTTTTGCAGGTGAGCAAACTAAAGTTTCAGAAAAGCAGGATACGACAACTTTAAAAATGAATATTAATCACATCGAGGTGAACAATACCAGGATAATTTATAAAGATGCTTTCACAGGTAACGATATGGATCTTGCAGTTGGGCATCTTGACACAAAAATTACCACATTCGATCCGTCTCATTTACTTTTTGATATTCCAAATATTAACCTCAAAGGACTTAAAGGATATTTCTACCAA
>JBEPVC010000422.1:0-1848 GCA_041691235.1 Chitinophagaceae bacterium | reverse complement strand
TGGATTTAATTCAGGACTGTAAGGAGGAAGATAATATAATTTCAATTTCTCTTCTTCTTAATTCCGCAAGCTAAAAAAAGGTAAAAAGCTAAAACCCCTGGTACAAAAAAGTTTCAGGGGTTTACAGCGTTAGTATGTTTTCACTTGTCTAAGTGATTGTACAAACAACTAACGTATGAAAGTACAACAATCCAACCAACTTATTAATCCTTTTGGAGGCATTCAGTTTGTTTTAAAACAAATAAAAGAATATAACATTGATAAATTTATAGATGAGCAATTAGGCTGCAGGGGTGCTCAAAAAGAATATAGTATTTCTCAAGGTTTGCTGGGTATTCATTACAGCCACCTGTGCGGAGGCAGTTGCATAGAAGATATCAATACACTCAGCGAACACATTGGCTTTCATCCCGAACTAAAATTGCCCTCTGCTGATACTGCGCTGCGGATAATGCAGGAGTTAAAAACAGAAGACAGCATTATTAAAAATGGAGATGTTACACATACCTTTAATCATCACGAAAAACTAAATGATTTCCTGCAAAAATTAGCGCTGAAAGTAAAAACAATCATCCCTGATGCCAGCAACACAGTTGACTTTGATAATGTAATTACAGATAATGAAAAATATGATGCAACCAGGACTTACAAAATGACAACAGGGTACCAACCGGCATTTGCATTCATAGGACGTCAGGTAGTATTTATAGAAGGCCGTGGCGGCAACACACCTGCAGCATACAGGATGGATGAAACACTCAAAAAATGTTTTGCCGCATTAAAAGCCAATAATATTCATATCGAACATTTCCGCAGCGATAGTGCAGCTTACCAAAAGGATGTGGTTGAAGTGGCAGAAAAAAACTGTACTTATTTTTATATCCGTATCGATGAATCACAAAGCCTGCGGGATGCCATCAAAGACATACCTGAAACAGATTGGAAAGCCGTAGTTATCAATAATAAACAGGTGGAAATAGCCGATACCCCCTTCTTTCCTTTTGGCGGCAAACAATCTTATCGTGCCGTTGTGCAAAGAAGAAAAAGAAAAGATGGACAGTACGATGTATTCACTCAAAGTCCTTATACTTATTACGCCATTATGACCAACAATGAAACACCGCAGGCAGACAATCAATATGTAACCAATTTTTATAATGAACGGGGAGATAGCGAGAGAAATTTTGACATACTCAATAATGATTTTAACTGCAATCGTCTTCCCTTTTCTTACCTCAATGCCAATATGATTTATTTTTTTACCGCCGCCATCAGCTTCACTTTGTTTGAATGGATAAAGCAAATTTTTTTCAGCAAAGGAGTTATTGAAAATACTGTTATGCGTTGCAAGAAATTTTTATTTGATTGCATCATCTTACCTGCCAAATGGATAAAAACAGGCAGGCAATGGGTTTACAAAATATTTACCACACGCACCTGTTACAAACCTTTGTTTGAATAACTGCACGCCTTCCAAAAACAAATCAGACACATTCTTATGGCAACGCTTAAACAACGTAATGACACTCCCTACATATAAAAGTTGAAGCAAAGCTATTTTTTATCAATCACATTAATATATTAATCAATCTGCGTCCGCTCAGAACCAAAAAGCTATCAATTAAACGTTTTTTTACAAACTATTCCCAAAAGCTAAGGTATTTGATTGATTGAATTTTGGGCTTGCGGATTTTAGATTGTTACAATATTTTCTATTGCTGAACTATCTTTGCTTTCTTGAAGAATTATTGTATTAATTAATAAACGTGGATCGGGTAGTGTTTGACAGTATCCTTTCAGTTCTCCCAATAATCTATTTGCTTTTATAGTCGCTTTCAAGATTAAAGG
>JBEPVC010000421.1:0-1852 GCA_041691235.1 Chitinophagaceae bacterium | reverse complement strand
CAAATACACCTACTTGGGTAAAAGTAGGCGGTACATTTACTGCAACCACAAACACGGTAGATTTACAGGTTGTCAATGCTACCTCGGTAGCCCAAGGTAATGACTTAGGTTTAGATGACATTTCTTTTAATGTTACACAATCAAATATTGCTATAACAGGTGCAAATGGTACAGCCGCTCCAAATGGCGTATGTGAAGGAACTAGTCTTACGCTTAATTACATAGTTACTGACCCTATGCAGAACAACACATGGTATAAATGGCAAAAGAGCACTAATGGCGGACAAAGTTTTGTTGATAGCACTTCTGGCCAACAAGCAGCGTTTACCGGCAACAGCTTTACTCTTCCTTTGGTTCTTCATAATGTTTCTTCTTCAATGAATGGCTATAAATACAGGTTAGTTGTTTCCACTTCACAGGATGGTTTAGCAACTGCAGATTGTCTTTATTTTAACGAGTACACCCTTATTGTAAATTCATGTGGACTTACGCCGGTTACAATGACATCTTTCAGCGGAAGATATTCAAACGGGACTGCTTCACTTGATTGGCAGACCAGCCAGGAATTTAATAGCGATCATTTTGAATTATTCAGAAGTTCAAATGGACAAGATTTCAATTTGGTAGCAAGTGTTAAAAGCGCAGGAAATAGTAGTGTTGTTAAAAACTATAGCTACCAGGATAATACCATAACTGGCGGCCAATATGTTTACTACCGTTTGAAGCAGATAGATGTAAACGGCAAATATGTTTTCTCATCTATAGTAAAAATAGCCCTAGGATCTAAAGCAAACCTTGAAGTTTTCCCAAATCCATTTGTGAATAATTTCACTACTTCGTTTAGTGCTACAAAGACAGCGGATGCTACTTTAATATTACGTAATACAATCGGACAGCCGATGTTCCAAAAAACGATTAAAGTAAATAAAGGAAATAATTCAGTTTTAATTAGTAATCTGCCTGTGTTAAATCCAGGAGTTTATTACCTGACTATTTCTAATGATGATATTAACTACAACAGCAAACTGCAAAAAAATTAAAGGTCCCTTTTAAATTTAAAGGCCGCTTTGGAAGAAATTTTAAGGCGGCCTTTTTATAAATTATACCTAAAAATTAATATTACGCGGTGTAACGATTATATGAGGTTTAGAGACAAAAAAAATTTTTATTAACTTGTTACTAATTCCAAAATTAAAATGCAAATTTTTCATAAACCTGGTGAAATTGTACCCATAAGTGGTATCTATTCAGAATTATCCATTTCAGGAATTAAGCAAACCGAAATAACCTGCATTAAGGGAGAAGCGTTCCCTAATACAAAAGGACAGGGTTACCACTATGAATTATTAAGAGGTGCAAAGCACAGAAAAAGTGAAGGGTAAATTCTACATTAAATAAATCTCTCCTTTTAAAAATTCCACGAAGTATTGGGTAATTATATATCACTAATTTCAAGCTATTGTAAGCCTGGAAATTTTTATTGAGAAAATCATTTTGTGATTTTCAAAAGAAAATAGCCATTTTGAGAAATAATTTTAACTTTTGTTCCAAAAAAGTATTTTTAATTTTTCAATCAAAAATCAAACTGTAATGAAACCCATTTCAAAATCCGAAATCAATAAAATGAGAGAAAAGTACGATAAGACTCTTCGCAAAATATCAACTGAAAACCTTAGAAAAATATTTCCGGAAAAACCATGGATTGAGGAGGTCAGCTCCGCCTGGGTAAGTCGCAAAGAATTGGAGGATTTATTGAATGATAATAATGCCAACGGGCTTAGAATATATTACGGTTGCCATCATGAAAGCAAAAACAACGATCCTCACCAGGATTATCATGGCCTTCACAATG
>JBEPVC010000420.1:0-1853 GCA_041691235.1 Chitinophagaceae bacterium | reverse complement strand
GCATCTTTTGCAAAATAAGTTGCAATCAAATCTGCCCCTGCTCTTTTAATAGAAGTTAGGCTTTCAATGATTGCTTTTTCTTCATTTACCCAACCCATTTTTGCTGCTGCTTTTATCATAGCATATTCACCACTGACATGATATGCACTAACGGGAAGGGTTACACTATTTTTTACTTCACGAATTATATCAAGATAAGCCATTGCCGGTTTTACCATAATAATATCTGCGCCTTCATCTTCGTCCATCTGCGCTTCTTTTACTGCTTCAATACGGTTTGCATAGTCCATTTGATAAGTTTTTTTATCACCAAAACCAGGTGCGGAATCAAGTGCGTCCCTAAACGGCCCGTAAAAGCAGGAAGCATATTTTGCACTGTATGCCATGATTCCTGTTTTAGTAAAATTGTTTTGTTCCAATGCTTCGCGAATTGCGCCAATCCTTCCATCCATCATATCGCTCGGTGCAACAAAATCAGCGCCTGCCTGCGCATGGCTAATACTCATTTTTACCAAAGCTTCAACGGTAGGATCATTTACTATTTCTTCATTTTCAACAATACCATCGTGGCCATAAGACGAATAGGGATCCAACGCAACGTCAGTCACCACCACCATTTCTGGAACTGCATTCTTAATTGCTTTAATGCTACGCTGCATTAGTCCTTCAGCATTCCACGCTTCCTTACCGGTATTATCTTTTAATTCATCAGGAGCCTTTATAAATAATAATACGCTTTTAATACCTATGCTCCACAATTCTTTCACTTCTTTTATAGTTCCATTTATTGAACGGCGGTAATAACCCGGCATCGATGGAATTTCAAATGTCACATTTTCACCCTCATCAATAAATAATGGCGCAATAAAATCGTGAGGCGTTAAAACTGTTTCAGCAATTAAACTTCTTATTGAAGATGATTGCCTGAGAATTCTGTTTCTTCTTTGTAAATACATACTCGGTAATTAAAAATGTAAAATTAAAAATGAAAAAATCTAACTTTTTCAATTTGTATTTATCCAATCAACTGGGTGTAAACATGCCTGCAATAATTCATCTTCTTTACTTCCAGGTGAAGGTTGATAATTGTATTCAAACTTTACTGTTGGTGGCAGGCTCATTAAAATGCTTTCGGTTCTGCCGCTTGTTTTTAATCCAAATAAAGTTCCGCGATCATGAAGTAAATTAAATTCAACATAGCGGCCTCTTCTTATTTCCTGCCAATGTTTTTGCTCCTCGTTATAAATACTATTTTTTCTTTTTTCAACAATGGGAATATAAGAATCAATAAATGCTTCTCCACAGGTTTTCCCAAAGTTCATCCAAAATTCAGAATCATGTTTTTCATCCGGTCTTTGATGATCATAAAATATTCCGCCGATTCCACGGCGCTCATTATTACGATGAGTGTTCACAAAATAATCGTCGCATTCTTTTTTAAACTGCGGGTAAAAAGAAGGATCAAATTTATCACAAACATCTTTATATGTTTTGTGAAAATGTTTTGCATCTTCTTCAAATAAATAATAAGGAGTTAAGTCTGTGCCTCCACCAAACCATTGGTCACTTACTTCATCTTTTTCATTATATAATTCAAACATGCGATAGTTGCAATGAACGGTTGGTACAAATGGATTGAGAGGATGAAGCACTAAGCTGATTCCACATGCAAACCATTTTTCGCCGTTCAATGTCATGTGCTTTCTCATTTTATCGGTAACATGACCATAAACTACAGATGTATTTACACCGCCTTTTTCAAAAACATTTCCATTTTGAATTACTCTTGTTATTCCGCCTCCGCCTTTGCCTTCTGCTCTTTCCCATTCATCCTGGATAAACAAGGCTTTGCC
>JBEPVC010000419.1:0-1854 GCA_041691235.1 Chitinophagaceae bacterium | reverse complement strand
TTCCTCAATTATAATTTATCCATATAATGCGAATATAACTGTCCGCCAAACTGCGCCATACCTGGTTGGCAGCAGTGCTTACTGTTTTGAAAATGGAGAATTACATATCCCGAATATCCGGTTCCACCAATTTTGCCAATTTTTCCAGCGATTCCTGCCAACCTAAATAACACATTTCTGCAGGTATCATTGAAGGGATACCTTCTTGCAGTATTTTAATTTCTGTTCCAACAGATACTTTTCTTATCCAAACAGAAGTTGTCATTTCACCCGGAAGGTTTGGGTCATCAAATATGTCTGTGTATTTTAGGAACTCATTAGGTTTAATTTCGAGATATTTTCCGCCAAATGACTGCACACTATTAGTGGAAAAGTTATGAAATGACATTTTAAACGTCCCGTCAACCGCTACATTTTGTTCATGAACGGTACAAACAAATCCATATGGCGGTAACCAGGAAGCAATTGCATTTGACTCAGTAAATGCACGATAAACTTTTTCAGGAGAAGTTTTAAGAACTCTGTGTAACGATACGCTGTTTGCAGACATAATATATTTTTTAAAAAGTTAGACTAAATATTTGTTTCACCATAAATGTGGCCCGGCTTACTTCCTTAAAATTTTCTCCATTGTTTTTCCTTTTGCCAATTCATCCACCATCTTATCTAAATAACGGATTTTTTGCATGAGTTTATCTTCAATTTCTTCTACACGATATCCACAAATTACACCTGTAATTTTCGAAACATTTGGATTGATTTGAGGTGCCTGGGCGAAAAAAGTTTCAAAATCAGTCTTCTTGTCAATTTGTTGTTGCAATGCTTGTTGACTATACCCGGTCAGCCAACAAATGATGGCATCCAGTTCTTCTTTTGTGCGGCCCTTTGTCTCCGCTTTTTTAATATAATGCGGATATACACCAGCAAATGACATTTTAAATACTCTTGTATTTTGCATTTATATTGTTATTATTTCTCAAAGTTAATTCCTTAAGACCACACAGTACCATATCAATTTTGGAAAAACGCAATTCTTTAAGCATAGATTTATGGACAAAAGAAGCATTCATGGTACTTCATATTTAGTACTGTAACTTATTATCTTTACCGGTAAATTGGCAGTATAAATTTTAATTAAATAAGTCATGAAAATCTTATGCTTATCATTGGTTATTTTTTGTGGTAATTATGCCTTTGGCCAGGCGCAAAAGATAAATGGTGTAGGTGAACTGCGACTGGGTAAAACAGAGGCACAGATCCTGCAAATTTTACATTTGGATAAAAATAAAATTATTGACAAAGACACCTTAACCGATAATGAACTATTGTACTATTACGCTGCCAATACAGTAGTACGGGTTGCACCAATCTCAAAGAATCATACGGATTATCATATACCCGCATATAATTTTGCAAATAATGTTTTGCATAATATCTCACTTACGTTTTATGAAGACACATTGATAGCAATTCACACTTTCTGCGAAAAAAATGATATAAATGAGGCTTTTACGAATGCCTTTAAAGACAAATATACTGACTACAAGAACTATGATTGGAGTTATGAAAGCAGTTCAGGTTTCCAGATACAAGAGGGCTCAAGGTGGAATTCAGGAAATGAAAACATTAAAGTGGAATGCGGCGATTCAGGTTTGGAGCCTGGTTACAACAGCAAGGCAGAAGCCTATTCGTATTTCAGTTTTTTTATAGAAAACACTAAAAAGCTTGATGAGATGAATGAGACACCCAAATCTTCGGTGTTTTAATTTTTTTTGATGCAGAAATGAGGCGCAGCCTGTAAACTCCTTCAGTTTGCCCTGTTGAAGTTTTTACAGCCATGAACCCATCTAAAAA
>JBEPVC010000418.1:0-1859 GCA_041691235.1 Chitinophagaceae bacterium | reverse complement strand
CAGAGGGATTTTTTTTATTGAACGGATATCATAAAGAGTTTCTTACTGCTATTTTTATCAGGGTTACATATTTAGGTGACGGATTTTTTTGCGTGGGTATTGGGTTACTACTTTTTATATTTAAGCGAAAATATTTGTCATTAATGGTATTAAGCAGTTATGCGCTATCCGGAATAATTGCTCAGGTTTTAAAATATTATATTGTTGAAGCCCGGCCCGCTGTTTTTTTTAAGAGTAGTTCTTATCAATATTTTATTGATAACGTAACGCTTCATAATTTGCATGCATTCCCATCAGGTCATAGTGCTTCTGCATTTGCGCTGGCAGCAGTTTTTAGCTTCTCAGCAAAAAATAAAAATTATTCTTTCCTTTTTTTGGCAGGAGCAATTTTAGTTGGCTACAGCAGAATTTATCTTGCGCAACATTTTTTGGACGACGTGCTGGCAGGAGCATTAATCGGTTTTGTATCAGCTATTTTTTGTTGGATTTTGTTGGATAAAATATTTCAGCGCCTGTTGCGCAGAAAAAATATTAGGTCCTCGCAGTAGGCAAAGTAAATCCAAAAGTAGTTCCTACATCGGTTTTGCTTCTTACATGAATTGTTTCATCATGTGCCTCTATTATATGTTTGGCAATAGATAATCCGAGGCCGCTTCCACCAACCTGGCGGGTTCGTGCAAGATCGGTGCGATAGAATCTTTCAAAAATTCTTGGCAAATGCTCATCTGAAATTCCATGCCCGTCATCACTTATTTCTACCAGGCTTTTTTTGCCATCAATTTTGTAAGCACTTCCCTCAATTATCCCGTTTTGCTTCCCATATTTTATGGCATTATCAACAAGATTAATAACTACCATTCTTATTTTTTCTTTATCTGCAAAAACAGTTAGCGGTAGCTCACATCCTTTCTTAATAAAGCATTTTATTTTTTTTTCATCGGCTTTTATAGAAAGAGATTCGAAGACTTCCCTGATAAGATCCTGTACAATAAAATTCTGTTTATATAATAATTGCTCACCGCTTTCGAGCTTGGTAATCTCGTCAAGATCATCAACAAGATTTACAAGCCGGTCAATATTTTTTGAGGTGTTACTTAAAAATTTTTTATTTACGTCTGGATTTTCAAGTGCGCCGTTTAATAAAGTATCTACATAACCTTGTATGGCAAAAATGGGTGTCTTTAATTCATGAGAAAGATTGAGTAAAAATTCTTTTCTGAAAACTTCATTTTTTCTCAGCAGTTCAATTTCTTCTTTATGCTGAACGGCCCATTGTTCCACGTCGTCACTTACTTCTTCAATTGATTTTTGTGGCAAAATATTTTTATAATAAAACTCTTCTCTCTTGCTTGCTTTAGTTTGATAAATCAGCTTATAAATGATTTTTATTTTTCGATATACAAACCTTTTTACTGCATAGTAAATGAGTAAATATGAAATAAATGTTGAGCATCCTAAAAAAATAAGTGATGGTAATAATGCTTCACTATATATATATATCCCCAGGCTTCCCAAAATTCCAATCGGGATGGCAGTGATGAGTGCAACTTGCTGCGGAGAAAAATTTTTTGCGGGAATCATTTAATTTGAAAAATTAATAAATTATGTCCCTCTCCGAAGGAGAGGGGTTGGGGTGAGGCCTACCATCCCAATACCCATGCAAATATTAAAGGAACCACAATCGTTGCATCGCTTTCTACAATAAATTTCGGAGTATGAATATCTAATTTTCCCCAGGTAATTTTTTCGTTGGGAACTGCGCCTGAATAAGATCCATAAGACGTTGTTGAATCTGATACCTGGCAGAAATAACTCCAGAAAGGAACATCATGCCACTCCAGATCCTGGTACATCATAGG
>JBEPVC010000417.1:0-1877 GCA_041691235.1 Chitinophagaceae bacterium | reverse complement strand
GGATTGAAACGCGGAGTTCCATCTCCTCTTGCAAATTCCATAACATCATCCTGGAAGGTAGTGATGCCACCAATGCCGCTGGCAAAAATAACGCCTACCCTATCCGGGTCAACATTATCCTTATTTATACCTGCATCTTTTACGGCTTCATCACTTGCAATCAAAGCAAACTGGGCAAACCTGTCGAGCTTTCGGGCTTCCTTTCTATCGAAATAATTTATGGCTTCAAAATTTTTAACCTCGCAAGCAAACCTGGTTTTGAATTTAGCAACATCAAATTGCTGGATAATATCAGCACCAGATACACCATTAACTAAACCGTCCCAGTAATCAGGAACATTGTTACCTAATGGCGTTATGGCTCCCAGTCCTGTTACAACTACTCTTTTTAGTTCCATAAGCTTGCCTGCGATGTTAAATACGATGATTACTTAGCATGCTCCTCAAGGTATGCTACTGCCTGGCCAACCGTAGTAATGGTTTCGGCCTGCTCATCAGGAATAGAAATATTAAATTCTTTTTCAAATTCCATGATCAATTCAACGGTATCTAAACTGTCTGCACCTAAATCGTTAGTAAAAGAAGCTTCGGTTGTTACTTCAGCTTCATCAACTCCTAATTTGTCAACAATGATTTTTTTAACTCTTGTTGCAATGTCTTGCATGATTGTAAAATTTAGTTAATACGGCTACAAAAATATACTTTTTGTAATAAAAAAAAATAATAAGTGATTAAAGCAATTTCGTGCAATGAATAATTGAAAAAGGCAAAAGATCTATCCAATCTTTTCGCACAATTTATTCTATTATTAATTATAAAGTGCTGTTGATATTGAAGGGTTTATTAATCTCCGAAAAAGTGTTGTATAATTCCAATCATGTATTTTATAATATCGATGCAATTTATTTTACCGGAAAATTGTATATTTATTATGCGTTTTTATAATAATTCAGCTCTTATGTATGCCAATTAAACAGATAGATCACGGAACAAAAGAGTACCAGCAGATGGTAGAATTGCGGAATGATTTATTGCGTAAGCCGCTCAATCTTACGTTTGAAGCTGACGAGCTTGATAAAGAAGAAAATGATATTCTTATTGGTGCATTTGATGAAGAAAAAATGCTTGGCTGCTGCCTGCTTACCAGGGTCGATAAACAATGTGTAAGGCTTCGCCAAATGGCAGTTCAAAATAATTTACAGGGAAAAGGTATTGGCAGGGCAATGATGAACTTCGCAGAAAATGTTGCCCGGGATGCGGGCTATAAAAGAATAATGATGCATGCCCGTCTTTCTGCAGTTGGCTTCTATGAAAAATTAGGCTATAAAATTAAAGGTGACGAGTTTAACGAGGTTTCTATTCCGCATTACACTATGGAAAAAAAGCTGTTCTGAAAATGATATAAAATTTCTTCTTCTCAATCTTACTCACTTTTTTATTTTTTCTTTCAATAGTTTTCTCGCTTCACCTATTTGCCCTATATCAAAAGCTTCTTTTGGAATAAGAAAAAATGATCGCTGGTCAAAGTAAAGATGAAAAAAATGCGGGCTTTCCAATAAGTTAGTAAAAGCAGGCCACGGCCAGCTCCTGCTGCCACGTTCATTCTCAATAAACATATGTTGCTCTTCAAAGCTTACTTTAAAACGATCTTTAAACGTTGTTGCTTTTCGATAAATAATGTTCGGCAAAATATACCAGAAAGATATCATGAGGCTAAACCAAAGAACAGAGCTTCCTAAAAAAGCAAACGCTGAAACTTTTTTTAAAAAATAAAGCAGCGCTGCTATTATTGCGAAAATATTTACAACAATAATCATCGTTTTTATTTCTTTCCGCGTGATAAAATGATAGCGCAATGCCTGTAAAACTTTAGCCTT
>JBEPVC010000416.1:0-1898 GCA_041691235.1 Chitinophagaceae bacterium | reverse complement strand
AGTTGATCAACCTGGAATTCAAATGATATGTGAAGCTTATCTGTATTAATGAAATCGAAGTAGCTAATATTTTGCGTGGTAAATCCTTCCTTCGAAACAGCGACAAATATTAAAACACTTATGCAGAAAGAAATAAAAATCACACCGCTTCCGATAACACCTATTAACGACTTTGAAAGAAAATTTCTGCCAAGGCCATTGATCAGGCATCCGGCTAAAGGAAGAAGAGGAATTAAATAAATGAGCGAAAACAAATTTGTCATAAAGTCAAAATTCAAAACTAAAAATATAATCAGCAGATAGATTCAACAGTTTTTTATTTTTAATTTTCACTTTTAATTTTTAAGCCTGTTTAAAAAATTTATATCAATAGACCTGGTATTTCTATACAACATTACAATTATTGCAAGGCCTACACTCACTTCTGCTGCTGCAACAATCATTATAAAGAAAACAAAAATCTGCGCGTTCATTGCTGCTGCACCTGCAAAGGCATTGGGAACAGCAAGATGCATTTTAGAAAATGCTACCAATAATAAATTCACTGAATTCAACATTAATTCAATGCACATGAAAACCACTATAGAGTTACGTCTTGTGAGGGCACCCACTATGCCTATACAAAATAATGCAACAGATAAAAATATGTACCACTTTATTTCCATGCTTACAATTTTACGTATAAACCAATTCCTGAAGTGCCTGATGCAGGGGCAATTGAAAAAATATCTTTTATTTTTTTTACAGCAATTCCATTAAAAATATCAGTCGCCTTATAAGATGCTCCTTTGGTAAGAAATTTTACAATAAGACCTGAACCCAAAGCGCCAATTCCTGAATATAACGGTGTGGCATAGTTGCTGGTCTTTACCGATTTTTGTAATGCTCTCACCAGGCCATACACTACGACTGCTCCACCAACATACGCTGCCGCTTTATAAATTATTCTTCCTGTTTTGAATGTATTAAAAAGCTTGTTTACTTCATCATTTTTTTTAAGGCCAAGTATTTCTGCCACTTTATTTATTTTGGCGATGGGTGTATTACCTAAAGAAAACTTTGGTGCAAAACCTTTTTGCACGTGCATCACTTTACCGATGATATCATTGAGATCAATATTGTTGAGATCAATTTGAGCGAATGATGGGGATGCAACAAACAAACCTGCAATAAAAAATAACACAACCATTCTTTTTTTCATACTTATACTTTTTTTACCGCATCTTTTTTGCCAATTATTACAGCGCCAATCATTGCGCTTAAAAACAGAACACTGCTTATTTCAAAAGGAACAACATAATCTTTAAATAATGTATTCCCAAGATTTTTTATCAATCCAACAGCAGTGCCATTTCTTAAGTAAATGTCATTAAGCGATGAATGCGAAAACGCTGCAATCAATACTATCATGAGACTCAGACCAGAAATAATTCCAATCATTTTTAAATAAATATTTTTTGAAGGTTCCATCTCTGCATTAAAGTTTATGAACATAACTACATAAAGAAAAAGAACCATTATAGCGCCTGCATACACAATTATATTTACAATGGCTAGGAATTGGGCATTCATTAAAATGTAATTACCGGAAATTGAAAAAAATACTATGATGAGCCATAATACACTATACACAGGATTTTTACTGGCAACCACACCAATTGCCGAAACGATTGCCAGGATTGCTAAAAACCAAAAAAATACTTGTGTTAAATGCATGCTTAATTTTCGTTTGTTATTGACAGGTAGTTTTCAAAAAATTAATGTTCATTGCCATGACCTTGCGGCTGTTTTGCCCTGTTGCCTTTTGCTTTTGCAAATGCTTCCGGATCTTCTTTAGGGTGAGGAATCAATAAATCTTTTTTGCCATAAATAAAACCTTTGCGCTGGTAATTAGAAGG
>JBEPVC010000415.1:0-1915 GCA_041691235.1 Chitinophagaceae bacterium | reverse complement strand
TGTATAATTTACTTCCATACAGAAAAAGTGTTTGCTTGTCTTGTAACACTAATTGAAAATTTTGTGTTGATAGCATGAAAGTATCTGCACTTTCTCTTCTTTTAAAATTCTCCAGCAATTCAGCGTTAAAAATAGATTCTCCAACGTGCAGGGCATCAATCTGGTAATTTTGAAAAGACTCAATTTGGTTTTGCAGACCCACTTCAGCACTAAAATAATCAACAATGGAATCAGACACTTCCTGTTTCCGAATCAAACTAAATCCATAATTCTTATCCAACTGGTTTAATGTTCTTTGTGTAGGGGAATAATTGATTACATTTCCGCCATAATATCTAAAGAAGTAATACATTTTTTTAACTGATGTGTCAGGAAGCATATTATGGGCGGAAGCATAAATCAATAATCGAAAAGTATCCAGCTTATTTAACTTTATATTGTTGAATATAATTGTTGAATCAAGCTTACTCAAATCAGATTTTAAATCTTCCATCATCATCTCCATTAAATGTTTTTCTTTTTCATGATTGCTGATGCTTTCACGAACATTTTCTGCAATAAAACCCATGGTAACGGCAAGAAAAATCATCATGAATTCAAGAAAATATTCTTTGAAGTTTTTCTTTTCTGCTTTGGGATGATGATGCACTTCCATATTTTCAACTTCTTGATTTGATGTAATTGTTTGTTCAACTTTAGCAAATTTAATTTTATCTAAAGCGTTTTCCGATTGCGTGTTATCCAGATTGTCTAAATGTATTTCGTCTGTATTGTCGGCCATTTTTTGTCAGTTCGTTGAATCATTAAAGTGAGGCAATAGAATGACCCACAATTTTTGTTATGGATTGTTTTTATTTTTGGCTTTGAAGTTGGTTTAATTTTTTTTTGGTTTCCGGTATTTCTGTAATTTCCAATGCTTTTTTGTAACATTTTATAGCATTTTCTTTATCATCTGTTTCTTTATAAAAATCGCCAAGAGAATCAAACGCATTTGAACTTTCAGGATAATTTGCAACATTCATTATAAATAAAAATTGTGCCTTAGTAAAGTGTTTCATTTTTAATGAATTGTAAGCAAGTCCATTTACCAATTCTTCGCCGGGTTTAACTGTGTAGCCTAACTGTTTGGATATATTCTTATAGTGAACGTCTAATAAAGTATCTAACCTTATGTTTTCATTGTTTAAATAACTATCGGAGAGGTCAAATTTATAATAGTCAAAAATAAAACGAAGGGCGTCATATTCAGCAATAAAAGACACTGAGGAGTGATTGTCTTCTGCGTAATATTTATAATTAAAATATAATTGATTCTGCTTATTATTTTTTATGATATTGATTAACTGCAAATTGAATCTTATCAATTCAGTATAGCCGGTCGTGTCTTTCTGTACGGCGGTTGTGTCCATCCCATTTTCCATGCGATTAGCGATTGCTAAAAACAATCGTTTATTGGAGTAATTATCAGCAGCAAGAACGGATTTACTTTCTTTTAAAAGTCTTTGTTTGTCCCACCACATACTTGCATCTATAGAAACGTATGAATTAAATAGCTCCTTATGATGTATTAATGTATTGATTACAGTTAATCCACCTAAGGAATGACCTGTAAGTATCCGGTAAGGTGCAGTTGAATATTTTGATTCAATATCAGGAATCAGTTCATTTTTTATAAATAACATAAAATTTTCACCTCCGCCGGAATTTTCTTCACGCTTATCGCCAATAGAATCTTCAATTGTTGGTGTCAGGTCTTTCATCCTGTTAGGATGTAAAATCCCTACAACAATCATTGGAGGAATAATGTTGGCTTCACTTAAATACTCAACCATAGCAACAATAGAACTAAAATGATTCTCTCCATCTAATACATAAATAACGGGGCATTTCCTTTTTCTATTATTTTCAATATTGT
>JBEPVC010000414.1:0-1916 GCA_041691235.1 Chitinophagaceae bacterium | reverse complement strand
TTTAACCAGATTTTCAAAAGTGAATAAGAATGCCGCCAATTACCTGCAAACCGTAGACGGGATAATTGTTCCAGCGCTCATATTTACTGTTGAGAAGATTATCAAAATCGAGCCACGCACTAAATCGTTTATTTATAATGAACTCCGCTCCTGCTGTAAGGTCTGTGCCTCCTTTTAGCGTTTTTTGATCACCGTTAGGCAATAAGGCCTTTGCGCCGGAGAAAGCAAAAATATCTCCTTTAAATAAAACCTGCTTAAATGCATTCCATCTTAAAGATCCATTAAGCTTTAAAGGATATAATCCCCAGGCTTTATCATTATCATGCAGGCCTGTATAAGTATTTAAATCTAGCCCGGCGGTAAGGGTAAATTTATCCTGGCTTATAAAATTCATATCGCCATGAAGTTGCAGGTTATCCATGTGGCTTTCATTTCTCACAACAAAACTTTTGCCATCGATGCTATCATTTACAAACAAAGGCATATCATTATAAGTAATGAACGCTGCTTTTGCATTAAAGGTAAAATGTTTGCCAATAGTAGCTTTTATGCCTCCATAATATTGTACTTCTTTAGTATTATTTAAAAATGTGGGATCCTGCATATAAGGATTTTCGCCGCTTAAAGTGCGAAAGCTGTTGGGTATATAACGGCCTACCCAGCCCGCCTGGATCATCAAAATATTTTGCTGCAACTGCGCTTCTGCATACACGTTAGGTAAGATAGTTACTACATTGTTGCTCCATGCCGGTGTTGCTCCGCCATGAAATGTAAACCTGTCGCTGTAATAAACAAATTCAGGTGCCAGCTCAAACAAGTTTCTTGTTAATTGTATGGATGAGTTTTTATTCCTGTATTTATCAAAATCGCCGATTGCATTTATTTTTACCGAAACTGATTCAGTGAATTTTTTTTCTGCAGGAAGATTCAACATCACGGTTGTTTCTGTTGCCCTCGTTTCTCTTGAAAATTCATGAACTTCCAAATGGGGATTATAAATAAAATTCAAATCATTTGCTGCAATATTTCTGAGTCCAACGCTTGCAGAAAAATCCTGGTAACTTTTTCTTATATCAGATTTATTAAAACTATCAACCTCGTGATCGTATCCATACAAATAATATTCATGCTGTGCAAATGCAGCGCCGGCATAGATTTCATTTTTTGGCGTAAAAATGCTTCCATTCGCTTTTACATTAATTTCACTAAAGTCCTGGTTCTCTATATTCCCTCTTGAAGAAATATAATTGCCGTAAACATTTAAAAGATTTTTCTTCCCGTCACCAAAACTAAAAGCTCCCGCAACATAAGGAGTAGTAAAACTTCCAAAACCAACCTTCAATTGATTTCTGTCGCCAAGTTGCAGTGTAGTATCCGCATCCAACGCTAAAGGTTTTAAAGAAACAGGCTGGTATGAAAAAAATAAATTTTGCGGAGGAATATTATAAGCAAGCCTGCGCCGCGATGTATCAGCCGTAATGGGCGAAGCGTATAAATTTATTTTTACGGTGTTACGCAAAACCGGTTTATACGATGAAGTAATTTCAATTGTTTGCCTTCTTGAACTATCATTTTGCGCGTTGGCTGTATTCAGCAAAAAACAAAGCGTTATTGCAACTACCAGGAATCTTAACATGAATTTTTTAAACATTGACATAGACATTGAATCATTAATTGTAACAGTCATTATTTTTTTAAGGGTTCTGCTTCTACTTTTGAATTTTGTTGTTCTTCACTTGTTGCGCGTGCAAGCTTGTCCTGTGCTTCTTTTTTTAATTCAGGAATTGTTGCATTATTGGCAACACTTTGATAGGTTGCTTTTGCATTGAAATAATCTTTTTCCTGCAGGTAAACATCTCCTAATAAAATGTAAGCCTTTGCAACCCAATAATCATAAGAGCCGGTAACTTTTATTA
>JBEPVC010000413.1:0-1924 GCA_041691235.1 Chitinophagaceae bacterium | reverse complement strand
CCTGTTATTCATTTAAAAGAAGAAGATATTGAAGTTGCAATGACACACAACAATCAATACGGAGAAGAATATTACAGCTTTGTAAATGGACAATTTACAACACAGGGCGGAACCCATCTTGCAGGTTTTCGGGAAGGATACGTAAAAACTATCCGCGATTTTTACAAAAAAGATTATGACTCAGCTGACATACGGGGAAGCATATGCGCAGCTATAAGTGTACGCGTTCAGGAGCCGGTTTTTGAAAGCCAGACAAAAACAAAGCTCGGTTCTCAAATCATGCATGAAAAAGGCCCCGGCGTAAAAAATTTCATCAGCGACTTTCTCGGAAAAGAACTTAACAATTTCCTTCATAAAAATCCTTCAACAGCAGATGCAATAAAAAAAAGGATTGAGCAAAACGAAAGAGAGCGCAAGGAACTTGCAGGCATTAAAAAGCTTGCAAACGAAAGAGCAAAAAAGGCAAATCTTCATAATAAAAAATTACGCGATTGCCGGTTTCATTTTAATGACGAAGCCGAAGGAAAAAATAAAGGTGAAATAAATGCGAAGCGGATGGAAACGACCATCTTCATTACAGAAGGAGATAGTGCGAGCGGATCAATTACCAAATCAAGAAATGTAGAGACGCAGGCTGTTTTTAGCCTTCGCGGAAAACCTTTGAATTGTTTCGGCCTAACAAAAAAAGTGGTGTACGAGAATGAAGAATTTAATTTGTTGCAACATGCATTAAATATTGAAGAAGGGTATGAAGATCTTCGATACAACAATATTGTCTTTGCTACCGATGCAGATGTGGATGGCATGCACATCAGGCTTTTGCTAATGACATTTTTCTTGCAGTTTTTTCCTGACCTCGTTAAGAACGGTCATGTATATATTTTAGAAACCCCACTGTTTCGGGTTCGTGATAAAAAAGAAACGATCTATTGTTATGATGAAAATGAAAAACAAAAAGCGATTGTCAAACTTGGCGGAAAGCCGGAGATAACACGCTTTAAAGGTTTGGGGGAAATTTCACCGGAAGAGTTTGGAAAATTTATTGGAGATAATATAAAATTACAGCCGGTGATGCTTTTGCCTGAAGTACACATTCAGCAATTGCTTGAATATTATATGGGCAAAAATTCTCCATCAAGACAGGACTTTATTATTGATAATTTAAAAGTTGAATTGGACTTAGCAGAAGTTAATTAAGAATTAAGAATAAAATAATGATTCACATAGTTTTTCAGGAGAATGATGTTGATACTTTAAAAAAAGCAATTGCGTTGGATGACGCATTGAAGGGAGAAGTTATTCAAATACAAGATGACTTTGCAGTAGGCCCTCTAAAAGATATTTATTCGCCTGGATCAATTGAAAACAGGAAGCAATGGTGGCGTAAAGTGTTGGCTGGAGGAGATTATGATGGAATTGTTGATGATGGTTCAGTGGCGGACGATAACAAAACGGTTGATGAGCTAATAGAAAAATTAAATAACAACGCCGACGAAATTGTTTGGATATGGGTTGCACAAAACAAACACGACGTTTCTGGTTATTACTGGCTCATTAGCCGGTTAAAGGATTACCATGGAAGAATTTTTATTTTGCATCTGAACAATCTTCCTTTCATAAATGAGAAGGGGCATATTTTTTATCCCACAAATATTTTTGAAATTCCGCCGAGGGAATTTATAAAAGCAAAAAAGCTGGCAAGGCCCCTTACATTAAGTGAGTTTGAAATTGATCCCGATGAATGGACTAAACTATGTGATGAAGATAAAGGTGTAAGAACGCTGGAAGGAAGTAAAAAATTAATACAACACGATTACGATTACTACGACAACGAATTATTGAAATTAATTACCCCTGACTGGCAGAAAGTAAATAAATTATTGCATTCATTTTTTTCAAAATCCAGGAATACTACCGGTGACGC
>JBEPVC010000412.1:0-1934 GCA_041691235.1 Chitinophagaceae bacterium | reverse complement strand
CAGGAAGTATCGAAGGGGCTTCCACCTTTTATTTTTTGGATTGTCAGCTCGTTATTTTCATATTTATAGTGCATCATTTCCATTATTACACTATCCTTTCCGGAAACAGACACTGTGTTTTCTGACATATCTTTCAATTCCATAATTTCATCTCCTGCATATATCACTTCCAGCGTATCATTTTTAAAATACAGCAGGCATTCAACAGGATCAGGCACGTTCAATTTGCCTTTCCATTTCGTGTTTTGCAATTGTGCATTTGCATTTAAAAATGAAAATATAAATGCGGCTATTGAAATTGCTTTAAAGAATTTTTTCATAAAAATGGTTTTTAAATTTTATTTATAATTATTTTAAATATCATTCGTTTAATTAATATTATTCTTTCATCTCCTTATATCCCCCAGGTATTTCAAACATGCTCGCAGGAAGATCTCTATGTTCCACTTTACTAAGTTGCATCACCATCGAAACATCTTTGCTTCCCATTTCCATTTTAACCGTAAAGCCATCGCAACCCATTTGTTTTAATTGTGCTGTAGCCTCAGGCGAGTACGTTGTATTTCCGGTTCTTGATTCAAATTGATTAAATAATTCTTTTACGTTGGATTGCATGGGTACTTCCTTACTCTTCCATAAATCGACAGTATCTGTTTCTGAATAAAAACTTCCCATTGTTTTTTTGGAAATTATTTTTGCATGCACACAATTAAAACCTAAAATCTTTTCCTCACCAACTTTTGTTACAGTTGATTGCATTTTCTCTTCTGTATTTAAGTCGTCCGGATTTATGTGATTTATAGTGTACGACTTTTTTTCATCATCAATAGAAATACTTTCATTAGGTTTATCTGCATGGCCTATAAGCACTATGGGTAAAAGATTTTTATTAGGCGATGCAGAATTGGATAAATTCATTTCGGTGCGTATGTTGCCTTTTGATGATACATACATTTTTGTGGTTCCGTTTATAGCAACATTTTTTCCTGAAGAAGTAGTAGTTAATTCATAATACATATCATCACCGGAACCAGAACCAACGGAAGCTGAAACTGCGGAACTGTCCTTGTTGTTATTTGTGGCAGTATTTCCTGAGCAAGCAATTAAAAAAAAAGTTGGCAAAATAACGAGGAATAAAAATTTTAAATGTTTCATGATTTTATTTTTTGTTTGAATGACTTTTATTGAATGTCGTATAAAGCTGTGTTTTTATCTTCCTGGTAATTAGCCGGAAGATTGAATGTTGAATCAGGCATATCTTTTTTATTAATGCTGCTGAGCTGAATCAATTGAGATGAGCCGGACGATGTAGTAATTGATTTTACCAATGCACCTAAACAGCCTGCCTCCATTATTTTTTTTACAACGGCTGGTGAATGATTTTCAAAAATTACAGGTGATAAAAATTGCGTACCGGGAACTTCATTGCTGTACCATTCATCTTCCTGCTCATGCGCCGTTTGGCCTAATGCTTTTATGGTATAAATAACTCTTACATGAACACAGTTGTAACCAAATATTTTCTCGTTACCGATTTTTTGCACCTGCACATCAGATTCATTTTTACCTGCATCGTTTCTTTGTTGCTTAGCATACTTTTTATATTGGTCATTTAAATTAATACTATAGTTTTCGTTTATGCTTGCAAGTGAGGTTGCATGCACTTTCATGTTTATCACGGAAGATTCTGCATAACCTTCTGAATACACATTCCATTTGTTTGCTTTATTAGTGCTGACGTATATATTTTTCCAAAGACCATCTTTCTTATTATTGGCAACGCTGCCGCCTGTATATTGAAGCATGATGGTATTTCCATTTCCCGAAACGGGTATTGCATAATCTGACGGCTGCTCAGCAGCGTAAACAGCAGTATAAGTTTTTGAAGGCCCGGCTGTACCATTTTTTTGTGCCTCCATCATTCCTTTGGTAAC
>JBEPVC010000411.1:0-1938 GCA_041691235.1 Chitinophagaceae bacterium | reverse complement strand
ACACAGGTTGTGAAATCTGGATGCTGAAAGATTTATAATTCTGAATTTATCATTTCCACTTCTGCAACGGGGCTGAATAAAAAAAGCTTCCCTGTAGCAATTTCTTTACATACGAAACGCTTTCTTACTTTATTACCCTTACAAAAAATTCTGCCATTTTTTTCTTTAAATAAACTATTCATTGGCAGCTGCTCTATAAAATAAAATCCGGGCTTATGTGGGTCATATTTTCGCAACACTCTTAACAGGCTATCCTCAGCGCATGAGCTTGCCGCCGGGTTTCTAAGACTTTGCAAAAGCTGCGATTCTACGTCCGCGGGAAAAACTTTCTTTGCCAGGAAACGGCTAAGTATTTTGCCAAATTCATTTTTCCATTGATCGCCGTGGGGCTGTATCCTGTTTCCGTATTTTTCATAAGCCAGCAGGTGGCCAAGCTCGTGCAGCAATGTTATAAGAAATGAATATTTATTAAGATTTCCATTTACACTTATGCGATGATTTCTATTTGAATGACTGTTGCGATAATCACCTAAAACACTTTTTCGTTCACGGGTAACCGTTAGGTGAACCTTAAATTCGGTAAGATAAGCAGCAACTTCTTCGAAAGATCCTTCCGGCAAATATGAACTAAGCTGGTGTAATGGAGATTCTTTCTTAGGCATCGGATTTTCTTCGTGCAATTTTCATTAACTGGAATACTTCAACGGCTGCATATAAAAGGTATATGCCCATGGAAGTAAAGAGGGAAGGTTTGTTAAGCCTGCTTCTCATTACAAATAGATAAACGGCAACCGCTATCATTATAACAAAAAGCTTTAAAAGGAAAGAGAGATAAATACCACGGATAAACGCATTTGTGCTGGCTGATTTTAATCCCTTCATTTGTATAAAAAATCCGCAAAGAGTTACAAAAAACAAAATCAGGTTTGCAATCAATAAAAATCTTACATCAAAGCCCTGCGACTCAAGCAGAGATTTAAATATAAATATTGTGCCCGCTGTGAACATAAATAAAATAATCACTGCCGAATATTTATTCTGAAAAAAATTTCTCATTTCTTTTTCGATGTTTCTTTATAAATTTTAATAATCATGCCGGTAATAATTAACAAAGGTAAAAACCATACAAATAAGGGAATTGAAATATGAAGCCATCCATCAGCCTTAAGCCCAATGAAAACAGTTACAGCAATACCGGCTATAAACTGCGCAGCCAGGCCACTGTAGCGTAATAAAAATTTTTTGTTGTCGTTGTTTTCTGTCAAGTTTTGTATTTAACTGAATTAGTCGTTGCTTTTTTCCGCGCTTTTAAGTTTAAGCGTTGTTGTATCGCGTAAAAGCATATTTCCTTTTAAAACCTTTTCAATATTGTCGATATATTCCTGCTTTTTAATAAGGCTTTGCTCAATTGAATCTGCCTTCACTTTTAAAATCTCGAATTGCCTTGCTTTCTGCGCTTCACCGTAACCGGGAATGTATAATTTCAGTGGCGTAAAAACAATCAATGCAACAGTAAGTCCAACCAATACTACAAACAATGTGCTCAATGCAATATAAACACTCAGCCGCGTCAACTTAAAAGTTACTACTTCCTCAAAAGTATCTTCGTTCATAACCACAAGCCTGTACTTGTTGCGAAGCCGCTTTAAAGAAGAATTGCCGCCGGGCAAAGACATATTAAATTTTTAGGTTGTTAAAAATAAATCACGATAGCCTATTATTGGCATATTAGCTTAAAATAACCGTATTTTTAAAATATTTTTGCAGAATAGAAGTTTAATAAGAGAACTTTATTTTTTTTGTATTTGTACCTCCAGTAAAATTTGTAATATTCATGAATATCCGGATCGTAAAGCCTCTGTTTACTTTATTGCTTTCCCTGTTTCTTTTGCCGGAAGTTTATGCTCAATTGGGTAAAATAACTATTGATTTAGAGAA
>JBEPVC010000410.1:0-1944 GCA_041691235.1 Chitinophagaceae bacterium | reverse complement strand
ATATTAATTTTTATTCCAAGAAATTTTATAAAAAAAAGCAGGAAAGGAAAAATGCAGATGTACGACGTGAATGACGTATCCATCCTGAGCCCGTAAAAAAATGTTTTAAAAATTTCAGAGCCGCTTAAAGTTTTTGTGAGAGGAAAATGATAAATTAGAAAAGCAAGTTTTGTAATAACAAAAAACAAAATCCAGTATAAAAAATAAAGCAGGTATGCTGAGAATTTTTTCACGCAGCAAAAGTAATGCTAACGAAAATAATGAGTCAGCACTTTAAAAGTTAAATTCGTTGTAACGTGAAACTGTTTGAAAAAAATGCACGTATTTTCTAATAAGAAAAAAAATTATGAAAAAAACTATTTACAGCTTTCTGTTATGTGTACCACTTTTTACTTTGTGGTTTTGCACATCATCTTCTGCGGGGAAAGAAAAGCGGGCTATTGTTAATGAACATTCTTCGTCCGTTCAAAATACCGGTAAAAATGTTGCCGTCCTTGAATTGTTTACCTCGCAGGGTTGCTCCAGTTGTCCGCCAGCAGACAAGTTGCTCGGAACATATATTTCCAAAGAAAATGTTATCGTTCTCTCTTTTCACGTCGACTATTGGGATCGGCTGGGATGGAAAGACCCTTTCAGTGCTCATGAATATTCTGAAAGACAATATAAATATGCTTCAGCTCTTAACTCAAGCGTTTATACACCACAGTTAGTTGTTAACGGGCAAAGCGAAATGGTGGGAAGCGATGGTGAAAAAATTTCAAGTACAGTTGACAAAGTGCAGGCTGAACAGCCTGATGCAAATCTTTCTATTAAGAATGTAAAACCAGGAAATGATAAAGTCAATATTAATTTTACAGTTTCAGGCAAAACGGAAAAATCAATTTTGAACATAGCCATTGTGGAGAAAAAAACAGAGACTCAGATTAAAGCCGGTGAGAATGGAGGCGTTACGCTTGCAAATTATAATGTAGTTAGAACTTTTAAGACATTGCCTCATTTCAATGATGGTGAAAATTCAATTGATGTTGATATTCCCGCAGGAATTGATTCTAAAAATATTTCCGTTGTTTTGTTGCTTCAGAAAAATGACAATAAAATAATAGCAGCAGACCAGGCATTGCTATAAAAATAAAAACCTCTGCAATATTGCAAAGGCTTTTATCACATCAAAAATAAATTCCGGGAAAATTATATTGGTTTTACTGTAGTCGCGGAAGTTACTTTAGCAGTCATTGGTACATCCTGTCCCATTACATTTACTGAGCCTGAAGAATCGGTAGTCGTGGTACTTTTAAAAATAACTCCTGTTTTTCTGTCGATCATTTCTTCACCTGAAAACTTACCGGTTGTTCTGGTTGTAACTTCCATTCCCTGTATTTCCATTTTTGTATCGCGGTTTTCTGTTCCTTCAATTGAAACAGAAGCCGTATCCTCCTTTATTTCTTTAACGGTGTAATTGGTAACTCTTGTTACCCCATCTTCAGAAGCTGAATCTTTCCAGGAATCACCGGCTTTTAATTTTTTAGGAAGTGGAAAGAAAGCCATTTTTGCGCCATAGCCTTGTGCTTCCGGATCGCCCATTTGTTTTAGCAATACCTCCATTTCACTATTTTTTGATGTATCCTTTTCATTTGAGATGATTACATCGCCCGATTTGCTCATTACAACTGTTTTGGGCTGATTGATAAAATTCTTAAGCTTCGACCCGATTTCTCCGTCCATATCCTCTTTATTTTCAGAATCAAAATTTACATTCTGTCCCATCATATTCATATTCATTTTGATGGCTGAAACTGAATTGAGCATGTTATAATTATCACCAATCAAATCTTTTATTTCAACGCTAAAAGTTGATGTAACATCTGCGTCTGATTCTATTGATTGTCCCTGCATTTCAGAGGAACCTTTTGTGGTAATTTTATTCTCAACAATATATTTCTGACC
>JBEPVC010000409.1:0-1949 GCA_041691235.1 Chitinophagaceae bacterium | reverse complement strand
TATAATGAAAAAAAGAAAGGGCTTAATAAATTAGATGTATTGCCTGAAGCAATTAAAGGAACAATTAATGAATTGAACTCACCTGAATTTTTGGAATTTCTCAATACCCTTACAGGAATAAAAGATTTGCAGAAAGACGATTTTCTTGAAGGTGGCGGAATACATCAATCAACCAAAGGCGGCTTTTTAAATATTCATGCCGATTTCACTGTGCATCCACATCATCGCAATTGGCAGCGCAGAGTTAATGTGCTTGTTTATCTTAATAAAGATTGGAAAGAAGCGTGGGGTGGTAAATTGGAATTGTGGGATAAAAAAATGAAAGCATGTGAAGTGAAAGTGCTGCCCATTTTTAACCGTTGTGTAATTTTTAATACAGATGCAGATTCGTATCACGGGCATCCTGAACCAATGACATGTCCTGACGGAGTGTTCAGAAGATCTATTGCATTATATTATTATTCTATAGAAGACAAACCTTTTCGCCGTGCCACATACTACCAGGCACGCCCAGGCGAAGGCGATAAAAAATTAATGGTAAAGATTGATAATGCAATGGTAGCTGCTTATACTGAAATTAAAGGAAGACTTGGAGCGAATGATAAAATCATCAGTAAAATATTAAAGTTTTTTTCGAAGAAAAAAAAATAGTTTCAATTTATAACTATCAACCGTAAACGCAATTATTTTTTTGGTTCTCTTTCTAAAAATATAAATCCGTTTTTTCTGTAAAGTTCTTTCAGCTCAGTATATTTTTTATACTTATCAATTCTATCTTCTTTAGATACAAAATAAGCGGGCTTATCAATATCACCGGTAAGCAGCCATTGCTCATCATAAGAATTTTGGTTAACAGGTTTTTCTTTCTGAACATAAAAAAGTTGCGCATAGCTGAAATAACCCAACGTATTCACATAACAATCCTCACCTTGCTTTTGTATAAAAAAATCTATTGCTGCGCCTTGCGTATAGCGTTCCACTTTGGGAACTATAATTGCCGATGCTAAAAAAATTACAATCGCTGTTCCGCCAAATAAAACCCATGCTGCTTTTTGAAATTTATTTTTATTCAAGCTTCTTATTCCAACTACAATAGAGACAATCATCAACAAGCCAACAATTCCTTCAAGGCCGCTCCAGTGCACATCTGCCTGCATCATCGCATTGGTAAATTTATCTTTTACATAAGGAGCAAGCTTTTTAAGATTCATTGCTAAATAAGGTAATGACAATACAAATAAAGAAATGATACCACCGATAGTTGCAATAAAAACACCAACATATTTTTTATAAATCGATTGTTTCAAATCCCATTTGTAAATTGAATAAGCAGCGAGAAATGTAAGTGGAAACCATGCCAAAGAAGAATAATGAATGATGCGCGATTGAACAATGGTAAATAAAACCGTTACAACCCAAAATAAAATCTGCATCCATTTTTTAAAATCTTTATCAAACCTGCTTGTATAATTTGTTTTAAAAAAAGAAGGTATTGCAAGCAATGATGCAGGGAAGCAACCAATTAATAATACAATATAGTGATAGCCGAAAAATCCTTTCTGGCCTGCATCATGTGTTGTAAAAAGCCGGTATTGATATTTTAAAAATTCACTGATAAACCATGGGCCATTTTTAGCGGTTTCATATCCATACCATGTAGCTGTAACAGCAGCAGAAATAATTAAAAATAAAATTGCATGCCACCAATTAAAATAAAAACGAAAACGATTATAAATAAAATATACGCCCAATGATAGTAAAAAAACCATCAGCGAAACCTGCCCTTTGGTTAAGATAGCAAGACCCATAAAAATTCCTGACCATATAACATAATAGACCGGATTTTTTTTCAGGCCTTGTTTATCGAATTTGTTTCTTGCCCAATGGTATAAAATAAAATTGTACAGCGATAAAAATGTAAAAAGATTAAACCATGGATCAATAATACC
>JBEPVC010000408.1:0-1951 GCA_041691235.1 Chitinophagaceae bacterium | reverse complement strand
AGCTAAGAGAGGTGCGTATGCATCAGCATCGTTATTTCCTAAAGCGGTCTCTACTCTAGCGAGTGCTTGCCGCACAGGTTCTGAATCAAATAAACACGCACACAAAAGAACAGTAAAAGGTGGGCGCAAAAGGTAAGGCTATGGTATTTGGTGCTATCCAAAGAGACGGCAAATTAAAAACTAAAGTTATTGACCAAACAAATATTGAAAACGTTTCAAAAGCAATAGAAGAATTTATTGCGCCGGATAGTTTTATGGTTTCAGATGAACACCACGCATATAATAAAGTTGGTCAAAAATATAAACACAGAAAAGTAAATCACAGAGTAAAAGAATACGTACGCAAAGAAGATATTTTAGTTCATACCAATAATATTGAAGGCTATTGGAATATTTTAAAGAAACAAATTAACGGTATTCATCATTTCGTTAGCCCAAAACATTTACAGCGTTATTGCAATGAATCTGCCTTTAGATTTAATCGCAGAGAATCTTTCCAAGATGAACGCTTTGCGGATGCTTTGGCTAATTGTCAAGGTTCATTAAAATATAAAGTTTTAACAGAAAACAAATGAGAAACGATATTTATTTAAAGACGATGGGTAAGAAGATACAGGCTATCCGAAAGTCAAAAAAAATAACCGTAAGGACGTTGGGGCAAATGTGTGAGTTAGATTATAGCAGTATTTCACGTATAGAAACAGGACAATATAGTAGCCGAATACTTACCTTAAAAAATATAGCGGATAAACTAAATGTTGATGTGAAAGATTTTATTTAAAGTATATTATAGCATAAAATTTTTAAGGGGCAGTCATGCCCCTTTTTTATTATTAATTTGTTTGTTCTAACTTTCTTTTAAACTTTATAAACTCTTTTATAACAAAGTCAACAAATAATGCAAGAAGAACAAAACCAAAACTCCAAAAAGGATTTTAGCAATCCTAACGATAAACCTTCTCCCGATAATCCCGTAGGGAAAGATACTCCAAGCGAACATCCCAAAACCGAAGATCAAAAGGAAAACACAACTGATATAAAGAAAGAACCTTATAATATCATTATTAATATTCCCGAAAAAAAAGACAAATCCGCTAATACAGCTAACATTATTTCTATTATCAACGTATTGGTTGCGGCTATTTTGGCTGTAGTTACATATCTCCTTTTTCAACAAGCTACCAGAGACAGCAAAACTGCCGAAAGAGCGGCGAATGCAGCTCAAGATGCTGTTACAGAACAAAGACTTAATGACAGCACAATCAGAAAAAATGATAGTATGAAGTTTATCCTCGATACAGCTTCTACAAGCAAAAATTTTAGAGAAGATAGTATTAGTAATAGAAGAAATTTTGAAATATCTGCGAATACTCTTAAGGCGCAAACAAATGCTTTGACACAGCAGCAAAAAGATTTTGAAATAGAAAACAGACCAGTACTTGGGATAAGCGATTTTTCTGTTGATACGACTTATCCAGATAACAAAATAAATATTTCTCTTGTGGTGAACAATTATGGTAAATTTCCGGCTAAAGATATTTATGTAAATACAAAAATTAATATAGGAGTAGATACTCTTAGCCTTCTTAATAGAGAGACGCAATACATTACTATTAATACAAATGACTATATAGCTAATGGCGGTCGCCTGAATAGTACCACCACAACTCAAATAATTAACAGCATTGTAGTGAGAATAATAAAAAATAAAGAAACAAATATTTTCGTTTTTATTAATATGCATTACCAAAGCAACATTCTTAATAAAACCTACTTTAGCTACTTGGTGTATAAAATAAGTTTTACCCCTTCTTTCGGTGCAGTGGCAATAGTAAATAAAGAATGGGAAAATTAAATAGATATTATAGTTCATGGTCTAACAGGTATATAATTACCTGAAAAGACCAACAAGGGGGGAACAAAGATTTTTCATTCAACTTATAACTCTAAT
>JBEPVC010000407.1:0-1952 GCA_041691235.1 Chitinophagaceae bacterium | reverse complement strand
CAATGCGCACATCTCCTTTCCTGAAATCTTTCGTAGCACGTTTGGCAATATATTCATCACGGCCATGCAGAGACGAAGTATATTCATCAATACGTTGATTTATAAATTCAGGCGACCACCCTTCACGTTTCATGTTGCTGAATAAAGATTGCAGGTTATTGATCTCGTAGTAGACATCTCCACGATATCTTTTCAAAGGATGATTTTTCGGAAACAAATCAATAAGTTGCTTAAAAAGATCAATGCGTTGCAAGTCTGAAACCGGGTCAAGCGCAGACTTTTCAAACAAGCTGAGATTGTCCTGTATTACATCATTACAAAATGCATGAAAGGTATAGATGTTTACTTTGTATGCATCTGCGCCAATGAATTCGAGAATTCGTTTACGCATGGCGATAACCCCTGCATCGGTGTAGGTAAGGCAAAGAATATTTTGCGGCTGCGTATCAGTGTCCAATAATATTTTTCCAATTCGTGCCGAAAGAATTTGCGTCTTTCCTGTGCCCGGTCCTGCAATAACCATAACCGGGCCTTCGATGGTATCAACGGCTTTTCGCTGCTCGACATTAAGTTTTTTGTATTCTTCATTAAAGCTATTCTTTAATATTTCGCGATATGTTTGCATATTTTCAAAGTTAAGTGCAAGCGGCCGAAACGATTCTTAAAGTAACTTGAATTTTTCATCGTCTTATGCACAAAAGGTTTAAAAATTTTCTGGTATTTATTTTTTATCGCTGACCTTAAACATAATTTTAATGAGCAAAGTTTATCACCTGAAAAAAGTTCAGGTATTGCCTGCAAAAATTGAAGAAGTATGGGAATTTTTTTCCGCTCCTGAAAATTTAAAAACTATAACGCCACCCCATCTTGGCTTTCAAATTTTATCTGAAAAACATGGCAATAAAATGTATGCGGGAGAATTGATTGAGTACACCGTAAAACCTTTACTTGGAATTCCCTTGTACTGGATGACCGAAATTATGCATATAGAGCCAATGAAATATTTTATTGATGAGCAGCGCTTCGGGCCTTATTCATTCTGGCATCACCAGCATCATTTTAAAGAAGTTAACGGCGGAGTTGAAATGACTGATATTGTTCATTACAAAGTTCCCTTTTGGTTCTTTGGAGATATAGCCAATTCACTTATTGTAAAAAAACAATTAGAAAAAATATTTGATTACAGGCGAGAGGTTACTGTCAAAAAATTCGGATAAAAGTTACCCGGGCATTCTTGTGATATATTTTTCCATCTGCTTAATTTGATCAACTATCTGCGGAGTAGTAGGCTTTAATGCTTTTACTTTTCTAAAATATTCTTTGGCGGCACGAAACTCACGTTTGTTAATCATGATAGATGAAAGCTGCAAATACGCAGCGGCTTCATTTTCTTTATCGGGTAGCCCTGACCGTATGGCCTGGCGAATATAATTTTCTGCTTCCTTAATATTTCCTTTTTGCATTGCAAGCATGCCGAGCTGCAGCTTGTTTGCTCCTTCCGCTTCTTTCATCGGCATACCCAATGAAAGGCTTTTTTTCATGTGTGCTTCTGCGCTTTCATAATCCTGGTTTACCATTGCAATGTTTCCTTTTAAAGTAAAATATACAGAGCGGACGGGTTTAATAAGTAACCCCGGAAACCAAATTGAATTAATTACTTTTTGCGCGCCTTCCATATCACCGCTTTCCATATAGCCCTGTATAAGTCTCATTGGCCCAAAAAGAAAATGACCGATAATAAGTATTGCCGCAATTAAATATAAAATAAAAGAGGGCCAGAAACTGGTTTCAATATTTACCACAATGGCAAGTAAAAGAAAAAACACGCCCAATAAAAGGCGATATTTTATAATAATGTTCAGAAATTTCATAGTCTTTATTTACAGTAAAAAAATTTGCAATGTAGCCTCGCCTGGAATCGAACCAGGATCTGGAGCTTCGGAAACTCTTAT
>JBEPVC010000406.1:0-1954 GCA_041691235.1 Chitinophagaceae bacterium | reverse complement strand
AACTAACGGTAACGGATAATGGAAATGGTATTCCTCAGAATGTGGTTAGTAAAATCTTTCAACCCTTCTTTACAACAAAGCCAACAGGTGAAGGAACAGGATTGGGTTTGAGCTTAAGTTATGATATTATAAAAGCACATGGAGGGGAAATAAAAGTGGAAAGCGAAGAAGGTGAAGGAAGTATCTTTATTATAGAAATACCGGTTGTCTGAATCACTGATGTAGAAAGATTAAAAGATTGCATAGATAGCAAGGCAGCAAACTCGTCCTTAAATAAAATCAGTGAAATCCATAAATCCATTTAATCCGTGATTCAGACAATTTATGATATTATTAAAGCACATAGAGGGAAAAAAAAGTGGAAACGAAAGAAGGCGATGGAACAACATTTATTGTCCGACTAATTGGTACTTTTAAATAGGCGCTGATTGTATTGAAGAGTATTTCTCATTTATAGAGTTATTATATAGACCAAAACAGATGAAATATTTAATAGTATGGTTGTTTTTTAGTTGGGTAGCAAATGCAAAGGCTCAAACAAAAACAATTGACAGCTTGAACCTGCTTATCAGTAAATCCACGTCGGACACACAAAGAATTAATTTGAAGATTGTAAAGCTTCGGGCTCTGAGTACTGGTAATCTTGATTCGGCAATTGCTTTTGCCGGGAACGTAATTGAAGAAGCACAAAAAATTAATTATAAAAAAGGAGAAGCTTCTGCCAGAGTAAGCCTTGCAGGTGATTATTGCTTTGCGGGCGAGTATGCGGTGGCTAAAGAAAATCTTGATGCTACCAGGCAAATTCTTTCAAATATAACAGACTCAGCAGAGCTTGGGAGAATGTATGACTGTTATGGCATGATGTATTCAATGCAAAACAAGTTT
The DNA here is from genome assembly GCA_041691235.1 of Chitinophagaceae bacterium. Lineage (GTDB taxonomy): Bacteria > Bacteroidota > Bacteroidia > Chitinophagales > Chitinophagaceae > Ginsengibacter. The sequence continues at coordinate 1,069 of JBEPVC010000406.1, read as the reverse complement.
GATACATCGCATACGTTTTATAAAATAGCAATTGAAATTGCCACACTCCAAAACGATAGATCTTTACTTCTTACAATACTTCAAAATGATGCAATCGCATACCAGCAGCAATCGGATTATCCGCGGGCATTAACCAATTATCAAAATGCTTTGAAGGTTGCTGAGCAGATTCCTGATGAAGAAGGAAAGGCATATATTTATCTCAACATAGCAATCACGTATACCAGCCTGGATGAAAACAAACGGGCAGAACAGTCTTATCTAAAAGCCGTTGATCTCGCAAAAAAGCTGAACCTTAAAAATGTACTGGCTTACAGCTATTCCAATTTATCCTCATTATATGGGGGTATAAATGATTTTCAGAAAGAGTTTGATTTTGGAATGAGAGCTGCCCTGTTAGGAAAGGAACTTGGAGACCAGGGAATAGAAGCAAGCAGCTTATCACGGGCTGCGTTGGCTCTGGCAAACCAAAATAAATTTGAAGAAGCGGAAAAATTAAACCAACAAGCAAGGAGTATTGCAGATTCATCAAAACAGCCTTTAAATATATACCAGGCTTACGAAAATATGGGCTCTATACTTAGCATGCAGAAAAATTACAGTAGTGCAATTCCTTATTTTGAAAAAGCATTTCATTCATTGAAAGAGTCTGATATTTATGATGATGAGGTTGGAAGATCTTATGCTGACCTATCGAAATGTTATGAACAAACGGGCGACTTTAGTAAAGCTTTAGCTACCTATAAAATCGCATCGAAAATTTCAGATTCAATACGCGGCCGTGAAAATATAAAAAAAGCTACTGAGCTTACAATGAACTATGAGTTTGAAAAAAAGCAACAGATAGCAAAAGATGAACAGCAAAAGCAAAATGATTTGGCAAAAGCAAAACAAACCGCCTTAATAATTGGTTTAATACTGGCCTTTCTTCTGGCAGCTGTAGCTTTTAATGGTTTTAGAAATAAACGAAGAGCAAATCTTTTGCTTCAGCAGCAAAAACAAAAAGTTGAAAGCACTTTATCAGAACTTAAATCAACACAGGCACAGCTTATTCAATCAGAAAAAATGG
>JBEPVC010000405.1:0-2000 GCA_041691235.1 Chitinophagaceae bacterium | reverse complement strand
TCTTCCTTCAATAAATCTTCAAGTCTTATATGCATGCGGTAGTGCCAGAAATGATCTGAATTTGAGGGAATATTTATTCTTTCTTCACCAGGATTTACACGTCTTATTTTTTCATTAATCCCCATTAAATCCTGCAATAAAAAAATACTCCACATTGCAGGAGAATATAAATGCTGCAAAATAATTTCTTTATTAATCCATGGATCGCAATAAAAAGGAGCCTGACCGTAATGCCCAAGCATATAATTATAAAATTGTTGTGTTTTACCTCTGTCTTCTTCCCACCAGCCACGTATGGTACTCATATCGTGAGTTGAAGGCGTAACAACTGCCAGGTAAGGAGAATCGTTCGGATGAAAAAAATCTGACTTCAAATCTTTGGGCATACGCTCTATTTCAAGACTTAATATTCCTAATTCTTTCATTACCGATGGAACACATGCCGGCACCATGCCGAGGTCTTCGCCGCAAATAAGCATATTAGTGCTGCGCTTTAATTGCGGCAATTTTTTTAATGCTTCTTTTCTCCAAAAATCATCTTGCCTGTGATAAAAATAATTTATGTATAATTCCTGCAAGCGTTCTTTGGTATAATGTTCAAGTTGCTGAAATGATGAAGTGTTTTTCATTTCTATTCTGAAATGAAATTTTTGGCCGTTGGAATTTTCTTCTTCCAATAAGATGATATTGCTTAACAGATCAAACAAACACTGTTTTATTGCATTACTTTTTTCTACGGTATTGCTATCAAAATATTTTGCAACTTTTTGTTGTGTGTTAAATTCATCTTTTAACTTATACAATCCATTTTTGGGCTCAAGAAAATTTTGTTTTATAAATTCGGCATTGTCGTGACAGATCCATCCAAGAATTTCGTCGGTGATAAATGGCTTGCAATAACGATCATAATCAAACCAAATATTGTTGGAATGAAATTCTGAAATATCAATTGGAATGGCCGGATCAAATTTTCCCATAATTCCCTGAACGGAATGCATTGGAATGCTCCATATTCTAAAAAACCCAAGAATGTGATCTATTCTGAAAGCATCGAAATAATTACTCATTTGATCGAAACGCCGGCGCCACCATTTAAAACCATCTTCTTTCATCTTATTCCAATTGTAAGTTGGAAAGCCCCAGTTCTGGCCCTTCACAGCAAAATCGTCGGGCGGAGCGCCAGCCTGCTCATTCATATTATATAAAGAAGGATTGGCCCATGCGTCACAGCCATATCGATAAATTCCAATAGGAATATCACCTTTTAAAACAATTTTTTGCTCATGCGCATAATCTGCCGCAGCCTTCATTTGAAGATGCAAATGATATTGAACAAAATAGAAAAAAGCAATTTCATCATAGTGAGATTGATGAGGCGCTACAAGCTTTTGAATTGCCGATTCATTATAGACTTTGTTTGTCTTCCATTGTGTAAAATCTGAAGTATTATACTTATCACGCAAATAAGAAAAAGCTGCATAAGGAACGAGCCAGTAACGATTCAATTCAAAAAATTCAAAATAAACAGAATCGTTCTTAAAAATATCTTTTGAAGCTGCATATAATTCTTTTAAAGCAGACCACTTGAATTTCATTACCTGTTCATAGTCGAAATCAGCAAGCTTATTTAACTGCTTTTGCTTTTTCTTCAACGGTTTTACAATGTGGGCAAATTCCTTACCTGCAACTTTTTCAAGGTTGATGAATAATGGATGCATTGCAAACGCAGATATAGCAGCATAAGGATAAGAGTCACGCCAGGTATGAGTTGCAGTTGTATCATTTACTGGCAAAAGCTGAATCAACTTTAATCCGGTTTGCTTTGCCCAATCAATTAACAGCGGAATATCAGTGAATTCACCTACTCCAAAACTCTTTTTTGATCGTAAACTAAAAACAGGTATTGCAACACCTGCACCTCTCCAATTTACTACAGGTGACTGAACAAATCCGTCATGAATAATTGTAAGGTCAGCTTCATTTTCATTTTTTTGAAGAAT
>JBEPVC010000404.1:0-2013 GCA_041691235.1 Chitinophagaceae bacterium | reverse complement strand
GTATCAGTTATAAAGTATCAGTATTAAAGACTCTATTAACTTCGTAAGTCAAACATTATACATCGTACATTCTATCAGGTATGCTGGCTGTAACCATTTTAGGAAATAATTCTGCTGTTCCTGCGCACAACAGGCATCCAACCGCGCAGATAGTTCAAACACTTGATCATACTTTTCTGATTGATTGTGGTGAAGGCACTCAAATGCAAATGGATATTTATAAAATAAGGAGAAGTAAAATCAATCATATTTTTATTTCTCATTTGCACGGAGATCATTATTTCGGCTTAATAGGACTCATCACGAGCCTTGCTCTTCACCATCGCAACCACGAGCTTCATCTCTATTCACCACAACCTTTAAAAGAAATTATTGATCTGCAACTAAGCATTGCACACGTTGTTCTTCCATATACTTTGCATTTTCATAGTCTCCAAAGTGAAGGAATTATTTTTGAAGATAAAAAAATTGCTGTGGAATGCTTCAAAGTAAATCACCGGATTGAATGCTGGGGATTTTTGTTTAGAGAAAAAAAACATCCCCGAAAAATCGATATTGCAAAAGTTCGAAAATATAATGTTCCATCTTCATTTTTTGAAAGTCTGCACGAGGGCAATGATTTTATAATAAAATCAGGGCAGGTAATTAAAAATGATTTGCTAACCACTGCGACAACGCCGCCAAAAACTTATGCATATTGCGCCGACACCGGCTACCACGAGCCGATTATAGAAAAAATAAAGGGAGTTGATTTGCTTTATCATGAATCAACTTACCTCCACATTCTTGAAGAAAAAGCTGTAAGCAGGTTTCATTCTACATCAAAACAAGCCGCGATGATTGCAGCAAAAGCAGGTGCAAAAAAATTATTACTTGGGCATTTTTCCTCGATGTATGAAACGCTTGATGAGTTTACTGCTGAAGCGCGTGAAGTATTCGCAAACACTGATATTGCTGAAGAAGGTGTTTGTTATTTTGCATAGCAATATTTTTAAGCATAGAACTTTTTAATAATAAAATCTAATGGATTTTATTTTCCATCTGCCCAAATTAAAAATTTTGGAAACACTTTGCTCCATGATGCATAATCATGCTTGCCTTCCTTCACTTCTGTATAATTAATATCTTCAGGCGGGCAAACATTTTTATTTTTTATAAGATCAATTAAATCTTTTGTATCGTCGATTACATCAATAATTCCATCTTTGTCACGGTCAGCAGTTTCTTCATTGCCACCGGCATAAAACCAATATTGCAAATGCGGCCTTTTTCTTGATGATCTTATTTTATTTATAATAATCCTGTCTTTATCGTCGGAGTAAGTGGCATCATTTGCATCTTTGTCCCGTAGCCAAAATGATCCTGAAAAAGCTCCAACCTTGTCAATCCTGTCTGCATGATCCCATGCAATATCAAAAGCTGAAATTCCTCCAAGAGAACATCCTGCAATTGTAATTGAATTAAATTTTCTTACACCCGTCATTTTTTTTACATAGGGATACAATTCATCATCAATAAACGCAGCATATTTTTCAGCGGAAGCGCCGTTGTTTTGATAATCATGATAGTCTGCAACGCCATACTCCTGCATCCTTTCAAAAGCATTTATGGCAACAACAACTAATGGCTGAATTAATTTCTTTTTATAAAGGCTGTCAACAATTTGTTTTACGCGCAGTTGTTCAATATCCTGTCCGTCATTTAATAAAAGCAAGTTGAATAAATTCTTTTCTTTCGGAACCGGTGTACTTAAAATGGTAAGATCAATATGCTTCTGTAAATGCCGTGAGTAAACAGAATCTTTGGTTTCTTTTATTTTATGGCCACACGCTGCGAGAAAAAAAATAAAAAGAAGCTGAAAAGAATTTTTGAGTTTGAAATGATATAAAAACTTTTGCATTTGCTAATGTATTAAAATTTGGTTTCAAATGTGTAACAACTTACATTTGCACCTCAAAATCGCGAAGTAGAGCAGCGGTAGCTCGTCGGGCTCATAACCCGAAGGTCGGAGGT
>JBEPVC010000403.1:0-2026 GCA_041691235.1 Chitinophagaceae bacterium | reverse complement strand
AAATTCTTATGAATATTTTTTCGCAACAGGATTTTGACGACGTACAGGAAGTAATAAAAATTGCAAACGGTAAAAATGGAAATCCTCCTAAAAAAGATCCCGGCCGTGACGAGCTTGCAGAATTGAATGACCAAAGCAAACGCATACAAAGCCTCGTTGAGGAAATTGATACTTTACCTGATGAAGATGCAAAAAGTTTAATGCAGGAGTGCATGCAGGAAGTATTAAGTTTTTATGGTCATGGACTTGAAAGAATTTTAAAAATTATTTCAAACGGTAACAGCGAAGCAGCAAAAAATATTTACAATAATTTGATTGAAGATAATTTTATAAGCAGTCTTTTATTGATTCATGATCTTCATCCGTTGGATTTAAAAACACGTGTACTTCAGGCGCTTGAAAAAGTAAAACCTTACATGGATAGTCATGGCGGAAGCATTGAAATTGTAAGCATTGAAAATGGCGTTGCCAAATTAAAGCTTGCAGGACATTGTAACGGTTGCCCATCCTCAGCAAGTACATTAGAACTTGGAATCAAAGAAGCAATTGAGGAAAGCTGTCCTGACCTTTTAAAGCTCGAAGTAGAAGGAGTTGTAGCTCCTTCAAAACCCCCATCAGAAAATGGAAAAGCCAAACAACAATCATCGCAAAGCTGGCAGATAGTTGATAACATTGGACATCTAAATAATGGCAACTTGAAAGTTGTTGAGATATCCGGAACATCAGTAGTTGTCTCTCGCGTGGATGATGTGCTTTATGCCTATCGCAATGAGTGCCCGGCATGCGGAATGCTTTTAAATAATGGAAAACTGGAAGGAGCAACAATCAGTTGCAGTCTGGGCCATCGCTATGAAATTAAGTTAGCAGGTAAATGTACCGACGACCCGGATATTCATCTTGAGCCCTTTCCATTGTTGGAAGAAAATGGAATAATTAAGATAGCTGTGATTTAAAACATTAAGTTTTATAAAAATATTTTGGCCGATGCATGAAGTCTCCATTTGTCAAACCATTATCGAGTCATTGGAAACGGAACTTGAAGAAGAAAAGCTTGAGCAGGTTCGTGAGGTTCATTTGAAAGTTGGAATCTTATCCTGCGTTGAACCGAAAATTTTAGAGCATGTATTTTCTTTTATGATTGTTGATGGCCCGTTACAACACGCATCTTTGAAAATAATTCTTGTAGAAGTTTTGGCTGAGTGTGAAAACTGTAATAAAAAATATAAGGTGGAAAAATATAAGTTTGTTTGTCCGGATTGTGAAAAGCCCTTATCAAATATTATTGAAGGAAATGAACTTCAAATTCATAAAATAATTTTAGAAGAACCAGCGTATGAAAAAGTTAACTAATAAAGCAACAGGAACTATCCAGGTACATAATCTTTCGCTTAATTTATTAAAAGCAAATGATTATGTAGCAGAAATGATTCGTAGTGAAATGAAGTCAAAAAATATTTTGCTTATTAATTTGGTTTCATCCCCGGGTAGCGGAAAAACTTCTCTTTTAGAAGAAACAATTAAGCGTTTAAAAAATGAAATAAAAATTGCGGTATTAGAAGGCGATCTTGAAACAGAGCGTGATGCTGATCGCATAAGGAAGCAAGGCGTTGAAGCTTTGCAAATCGTTACTGGTGGCATCTGCCATCTCGAAGCGCAAATGATACAACAGGCTTTGCCAAATATAAATATTGAAAATGCTGATGTTCTTTTTATAGAAAACGTTGGCAACCTTGTTTGCCCTGCTTCGTATGATCTGGGAGAAGATATTCGCATAACGCTCGTGTCCTGCACCGAAGGTGATGATAAGCCAAAAAAATATCCAAGTATGTTTCTTACTACCGATGTTATGCTCGTTACTAAATCTGATTTATTGCCTTACGTTCCCTTTTCTGTTGATGCAGTAATTAAAGATGCGCACGAAGTAAATGCAGAGATTGAAACTTTTGTTTTATCAAGTTACAAAAATGAAGGCATGGAAGAATGGTGCAATTGGCTATTGAACAAAGTAAATGAAAAGAAAGAAAAG
>JBEPVC010000402.1:0-2033 GCA_041691235.1 Chitinophagaceae bacterium | reverse complement strand
GACTATCAGATATTAAAAATGAATTTATCAGTAACATAACTCATGAATTAAAAACTCCTATTGCAACTGTGAATGTTGCAATTGAATCGTTGCGCAATTTCGGAGCGCTTGAAAATCCTGAGCGCGCTAAAAAATACCTGGACATTTCTGCATCAGAACTTCAGCGATTAGGTTTATTAGTTGATAAAGTTTTGAAAAATTCGATGTTTGAAAACAAATCAATCACATTGCAAAAAGAGAAGTTTGACCTTGTGCAATTAACCACCGAAATAATGAGTTCGATGAAGTTGCAGTTCGAAAATCAAAATGCATCCACAGATTTAAAAGTAAGCGGGCAAAATTTTATTATCGATGCTGATAAATTACATATTACGAGTGTTATTTACAACCTGCTTGATAATGCACTAAAATATAGCAAAGAAGCGCCGCATATTGTTATTCATATTCTTGACCAGGAAAAATATATTGAGCTTCGGGTAAGCGATAACGGAATTGGAATACCGGGTGAATATAAGGGCAGGATATTTGAAAAATTTTTCCGGGTACCCGGAGGAGATATTCATAATATAAAAGGATATGGACTAGGTTTAAGTTATGTGCACCACATTGTAAGTGGACACCAGGGTTTTATAGAAGTACAAACCGAATTGGGCAAAGGCAGTACGTTTATTGTAAAGCTTCCTTTTAAAGAAGCTGCTGTGATACAATATGACAAAGGGCGTGTTATAAGAAAAATCAAATAAAATTGGATAGATGGGTATAAAAATTTTATATGTTGAAGATGAATTATTTCTCGGTAAAATTGTAAAAGAAAGCCTGGAGAGCCGCGGTTATGATGTGCGCATGGAAAGCGATGGCGGAAAAGTATTTTCACTTTTCTGTGAATTGAAACCAAATGTTTGTGTGCTTGATGTAATGCTTCCAAATAAAGATGGATTTGAAATTGCAGAACAAATAAGGAACATTGATAAAAACGTTCCTATCTTATTTCTCACAGCCAAATCACAAACCGAAGATCTTGTAAAAGGTTTTAAGCTTGGCGGTAACGACTATATCCGTAAGCCATTTAGTATGGAAGAATTAATTGTCAGAATTGAAAATACTTTAAGGTCAGGAAGCGAAAACGTGTCAATAAAAAAAGAAATTATCAGGATTGGCGAATTCGATTTTCATACAGCAAAGCAAATCCTTACAGGCTATGCTACGGAAAAAAAACTTTCGTATCGTGAAGCAGAATTATTGAAGGTTCTTTATATAAATCGTGATAAGATCATCGATAGACGCTACATCTTAAACTTGCTTTGGGGTAACGATAATTTTTTCAACAGCCGTAATTTGGATGTTTACGTTACAAAGCTTCGGGGTTATTTAAAGAATGATACCTCGGTTGAGATACTTACAATTAAAGGCGTTGGATATAGATTTGTAATAGGGTAGAGCTTGAATAATTCACCGGAATCTTTTTTAGAGATTCCGGTGATATCCACTTTAGTGATAAAATAAGAATGCCTTATATCCTTGCAATATTTAATTCGATTATAGGCTTGGCAGAAAGCTGAGAAGTATTTATTTCTATATTTACTTCGTCTTTAGTTGTCTTCTTTTGTTCCCGGTTTGAAATACCTATTACAAATAATAATGGAATAGCAATACCTACAATGAGTAGTTGGAAAGCAAACATGAAGCGTTTTATAACTTCATAAACTGGGGACTCCTGGTTTTTAATTATCGTTTTCATTTTTTTTAATTTTTTGATTGTTAGTGTTAATTACATAGCAAAGATATGGCTAAAGCACTGTTCTATGCAATACATAGTACATTGAATGGCACAATACCTTTGCCGGTGGTAAAAAAACTATGTGAATGGTAAAACGGTTAAGGGGAGTACTGAGCAGTAGTTACCAATTTTCAATCTTTTTTATAAAGCTTACCAGTTCGCTTGAAATTTGCCTGTGTTCTTCCAAAGAAGGATGTCCGCCACAGCCACTGTGATACCGTTTTTTAAAAAAATATTTGAAGATGCGCTTGTTCCC
>JBEPVC010000401.1:0-2045 GCA_041691235.1 Chitinophagaceae bacterium | reverse complement strand
AAACCAACCTGACTTCAAATCAGTTTCTCTCGGCAAGTTTGAATTTAAAAATGTGGATGAGCCCATGGAGGTTTTTGCATTGGCTAATGATGGGTTAATAGTGCCGAAACGGGAAGAGATGAGCGGGAAGCTGAAAGAAATTGAAAAAAAATCTCTTCGTAAAAAATTAATTATAGCAGCAGTTTTTCTTTTTTTATTGGCAGCTTCTTTTCTGATCTACAAGAATTTTTCAGGCAGTACGGGATTTATCGGAGAAAAATCCATTGCAGTTTTGCCTTTTGAAAACATAGGAAAAGATAGCAGTGAAGAATATATTTCCGATGGAATTACACAAGATGTAATTGGCAGTTTGTCTAAAATCTCTTCCTTACAAAAAGTGATTGGTTGGTTTTCTGTAAGGGGTTTTAAGAAAACGAAGAAATCTCTGAATGAGATTTCAAAAGAATTAAATGTGAGCGCCATTTTGTTCAGTACTATACAAAAGCAGGGTGATAAAACATTGATAAATGTAGAGTTGGTAGAAGCGAATACAGGCAAACGTTTATGGGGGGATGATTTTGAATATGGAAATGAAAATATTTTATCAATTCACTCAAAAATCGCCGGGCAAATAGTTAATGCGCTACAGGCAAGCATAACTCCTGCAGAAAAGAAAGAGCTTTCCCGGCAATCTACCGAAAATCCAGAAGCATATAAATTATACCGGAAGGGTGTTATTTTCTGGAATAAAAATACCCAGGCAGCGTTTGACAGCGCTGAATTCTATTACAAACAAGCACTTGATGTTGACCCGGATTATGCATTAGCTTACTCCGGTTTAGCAGATTGTTACATTTTTAGCAGGAAAATAACTTCTCAACTTGAAGGTATTCCGGTTGCCAAAATGTATACGGCAAAAGCATTATCATTAGACAGTAACCTCAGTGAATCCCTGACAACATTAGGATGGATTCAGGGAGCATTTGATTATGACTGGGCAAAATCTAAAAACACGCTGGAAAAAGCAATTAAACTTAACCCTAATTATGGCGGGGCACATTTATTTTATGGGAACTTATTACAGTATACCGGAGAAAGTACTGAAAGGGGAATTGCTGAAGTGAAAAGGGCTCTTGAATCTGATCCTTTGGATTTCAGGTTCAATTGGGTGCTGGGCAGGAACTATTATTTTGCCCGTCAATATGACAAAGCTTTAGAACAACTGAAAAAGACCCTGATTCTTTTTCCTGATAAACCCGTTTTAAAAGGACAATTGATCCAATTATATCTTGAAAAGAAAATGTACTCCGAAGCTTTCGATTTGATAAGACAATTGCCCAAAGTACCGGTTACAAATTTTGACTACCAGGATCCCTATCTGTGCTATGCTTATGCTCTTTCCGGAGACACCAGCCGCGCAAAATCTGAATTGAATATTGCATTAAAAAAATATCCTGATCAGCATAACTATCACTTCTCATATGCTTATATAGCACTGAAAAATTATCCTGAGGCAATAACAAAGCTTGAACAGGCTTATGATAAAAGGGAGCTTCCTTTATACTTTGTCAAGGTTGACCCTAATTTAGATCCCATCAGAAATGAACCACGATTCAAAGCCTTACTGCAAAAGATGAATTTGGAATAAGATATTTTGCTGAAAAAAATTGTTTTATTTTAGAAGCACAATTCTTTTTATCAGGTTTCTTATATGCAACAAAACCGCCGCTTAACTGCAATTCTTTTTACTGATATTGTTGGTTCCACTTCAATGATGCAGAAGGATGAGCAAACTGCAATGGCAGTTAACAAGCGATACGTTTCAGTGTTAAAACAATTTGTTTTATCACACGGTGGCGAAATACTTAATGATTTTGGAGATGGAAGTCTTTGCTGCTTTTCAAGTGCTACCGAAGCCCTGCGATGCGCAATAGAAATGCAGCAGCAATTACAACAGGAACCAAAAGTACCGCTTCGTATAGGCCTGCACGTTGGAGAAATTATTTTTGAAGATGGAAAAGTTTTTGGTGATGGCGTAAATGTTGCATCACGTGTACAATCTCTTG
>JBEPVC010000400.1:0-2053 GCA_041691235.1 Chitinophagaceae bacterium | reverse complement strand
CGGGAATGCTTCAAAAGAGAAAGCAATGAAAGTGATTATTGAAATATAATTGAAATGATTACTCAAATAACTGCGCTGCTATTTCTTTATCATGTCCATAAATTATGTCGCGCCGGGGTTTTCACATACTACATCTGCATAGGCGAACGCTAAGGAAGTTTTATTATTCTACAGGTTATCTTATTATAGTATGGCTTGTTTTTTATTTCAAATCTCTATGCTGGTGGTTGGTGATTGCTAAGCCTCAAAACCATCAGCACGAACACCAAACCACGGCGGCGTGTGGGCTTTAAGCTTGTGTAAAATTTATTTAGAAACACCTGCAGCGGTATAAATTAAGAAATGGCTTTATAAAATGCCAACATTACCTGGTGGCACAGATACGCCAACGCTACTTTGTCCTTGCTGCATATCCGCGCCAGTGCGGAACACCAACGTGGGCTAAATGCAACCTTGCGTTAATTCGGGTTTATTGCACGTCAACAACGGCGGGAAATAGTAAATTTGTTAGTACGTTTACCGGTAATTATTATGAGACTATTTTTAGTAATTGGCCTGCTATTCATTTCACTGCAAAAAATTGCCGCACAAAATACTGATGTCACAAAAAGAAGCTCAGATGAAGATCTGAAGCAGTTTGCAAGCAGCATTTATAAATATCCTTCTTTTGCACCCGGGAAAATTATTTTAAAAGACAGCACCGTTACTGATGCAAAGCTTAATTACAACAGGGTGTTAGGTAAAATTGTTTATTTAGACAGGGTAAATAAAGCATTGGCCCTGGAAAATCCTGAAACAGTAAGCGAAGTAATTATTGCCAGTGATACCTTTTATATTTATGAAAATAGCTATGTTCAAAAATATACGCACTGCTCAAAAGTAAACCTGTATATAAAGCAATCGCTTGCATATATTGATAACAGCATGCCAAAAGATAATTTAGAGCCTGTAGTTATTTCAAGCGGTGGCAGAGTGCCCTATAGCAACGAAGATGAAAAAAAAGAGGCCAAAGGCCTTGAGAAATATTCGCAGTTTCAATTAACGAACGAATATTTTATCGCCGATTCCTCAATGAATTATTTAATTGCTTCTAGAAAAAGTATGCTTGATTTATTTCCTTCTGCAAAAGGGCCTTTAAAAAAATATCTTCAGCAGAATACGGTAAGCTTTAACAATGCATCGCAAATAGAAAAATTGGTTCAATATATGGATGCATTTTAATTTTTTTTAAAAGAAACGTAAGCAAAAGCAGGTGTCTCATCTAGGTCTCTCGCAAACCACCAGCTTGTGGAAGAATTATTATTTATGCACCTAACTCGCCGACTCCACTAAGGGGAGACGCGGCTGGGACAAAGACCTGCCTGAACAAAAAAAATCAATTTTCGCCAAATTAAAAATCCCGATAATCATTTATTCTTGTATCAGCATTCGCAGCAATTGTTTCCTGGTTTAACAGATAATGTGAAAAATAATATCCTGCTTTTCCTGATGTTGATTTGGGTGTCGTTACCTTCCTGTACCCACAACTTGTATCTAAAAAAAATCAATGCTTATATGAATGCATCTGATACTGCTGATAAATCAAAGTACATGGCAGCGAACTTTCGCTCATTTTTTATAAGTAAGGAAGGAACTGGCAAAAATAAATCTGAGACATTACAATCTTTTCAAAACTGGGATGGTCCTATGCACCCGGATGTAAAAATCATAAGCTACTCCTCTCATGAGAGTGTTTGGAAAGTTGAATTCAATGAACAGAATGATTTTACAAAACCAATCGATTTTCCCGGTTGGAAAGGAACCAAAACATTTACTTTTAATTCAAAAGGCTTGATAAAAGAAACAATTTATGTTCCTGATTCAACGAATCTCTCTTATAAACCTTTTCTTCAGCCAGCTTTGAACTGGCTTCAACAAAACATGCCTGTTGAATTAAGTGAGGTTTATCAAATTGATAAACTGTTACAAACAGAAGCAGGTGCTAATAAATGGAGGAGCCTTTTGAAGCAATGGCAAGCGCATAAAAATAATTTACAATGATGTTTTATAATCT
>JBEPVC010000399.1:0-2055 GCA_041691235.1 Chitinophagaceae bacterium | reverse complement strand
TAAAAATCCTACTAAAATAAGAATGGTAAATTCTTTTGAAAAAAGATAAATAATATTTTGAATGGAAGCGCCTAATACTTTTCTGATTCCAATCTCTTTGGTTCTTTGCACAGCCATAAACGAAACCAAACCATATAACCCGAGGCATGAAATAAAAATAGCAATGCCTGCAAATATTTTATATAACAACGAAAGCTGGTCTTCCTGCTGGTAAAAGTTATTAATGCTTTCATCCATAAAAAAACTATTAGCGGCATATTCGGGGTAAAATTTATCCCAGGTTTTTAAAATAGCATCTTTTGTTTGTGCGAGATTCGTGCTTTTTATTTTCACTGAAACATCACCGTAAAATCTTTTCTTCGGACCAATTATAGTTGGTTTTATTTCTTCGCGTAAAGAGTTTGTTTTAAAATCTTTCACCACGCCTACAATATTTCGCCATGCATCTCTCGCACCCATTCTGATCTGCTTGCCAATTGCATCGTTCGCACTTTTTAATCTAAGCTTTTTTACCAGGGTTTCATTTATCACGATATCTTTCATTGTATCTGAGGGTTCATAGGCATGCCCCGCAACAAATTGCAAACCGAATGTTTTAAAATAATCTTCATCTGCACATTTAAAATATAAAGTATAATTTTCCGCGGGGCCGTGATTAAAAAAGAAATTTGTTCCCCAGCTATTATCCGAAGATGGCACATCACTGCTGAATGAAACCGACTGTATTCCCGGCAACTGCAGTAGCTGTTGTTTAAAAGCCTGCTGCCTTGAAAGCACCGTACTATCAGATGTTGCGCTTAAAACCAATACAGCATTTTTATTAAAACCAAGATCTGCATTCTTTACAAAATTCATTTGAGTGATAGCGACAATAGTTCCTATAATGAGCACTTGTGAAATGGCAAATTGTGTTACAACCAAACCCCTTCTCAAAGAAATTCCGCCAATGGTTGCAGACGTTATTTTATTCTTTAACGCGAGTGCGGGCTTAAAACCGGAAAGAATTAATGCAGGATACAAACCCGCAAGAATGGTAATTAATATTACAACTGCAAAAACAAACAGCATAGTTTGCCAGTTGAATAAACTAGGCGATTGCGTGATGGATGCGATGTGGTTAATGTAAGGAAGACATAGTACAGAAATAGCTATTGCCATTATTGCTGCGCAAAGAACAATCAAAAAAGTTTCGCCAAGTACCTGCCCGAACAACTGCCGGCGATTACTTCCTAAAACTTTTCTTATGCCAACTTCTTTACTTCGGCCAACAGCTTGCGCAGTTGAGAGATTAATAAAATTAATGCAGGCCATTATGATAATAAAAATGCCGATCAATGATAGCGTCCATAAAGTCGATTTGTTTGTAATGTGATCACCAAAGTTGCTAAAACGATTATCAAAATGAACCTGGCTGAGTGGCTGAAGAAAATTAAGGCGCGTGCTATTTTTGCCTTTATTATTATAATTATAATTTTTGTTGCTAAAGGCTACCAGCCCTGCATCTATTTTTTGTGAAGAAACATTTGAGGGAAGGCGCATAAAAATTTGAAAGTCGCTGGTAGTTCTTCCCCAATCTGTCGAATAAAGATATGTCGATGCATTTGCCTTTACTGTTTCAAAAGAAGTTACCACACTCAAAGGAAAATCTGTATTACCCGGAATATTTTCCAAGATGCCCCCAACTTTAACTGTGATGGCATTGTCTAATTTCAAAAATTGCCCAATCGCATCTTTCCAGTTTCCAAAATATTTTTCTGCCATTTTTTGAGTAAGCAATGTATTGTTTGGTTCGTTTAAAACAGAGGGTGAGCCAGCGAGCCAGTTATAATGAAACACCTGGAAGAATTGCGGATCTGCAAAAAAGATACCAGAGGATTCCAAAAATTTTTTATCGGAGGCAACATTTACAGAATTAGTTCCCAACACGGTAACCTGGCTTTCGTAGCTTGCAAGCAGTGCCCCTGTTGTAACTTCCGGAAAATTCAAACGGGCCGCTTCTAATGCAGGATATGGAATTCCTGAAGTGTAGGTTACTCCATCAGGAAATTTATCCTG
>JBEPVC010000398.1:0-2056 GCA_041691235.1 Chitinophagaceae bacterium | reverse complement strand
TTTTTATTTGGAAAGATGCATGCTTCTTTCTCTATATAATTGCCTGAAGTAAGGATCGCGTAAATCTTTTATAAATCGAATGGCTTCGCCGGTACTTTTCATTTCAGGTCCAAGTTCTTTATTAACGCCTGGAAATTTATTGAAAGAAAAAACAGGTTCTTTAATTGCAAAGCCATTCAGCTTTTTTTCAAAGGTAAAATCTTTAAGCATTGCTTCACCGAGCATTATTTTGGTTGCAATATTTAAATAAGGAATTTTATAAGCTTTGGCAATGAAGGGCGTAGTACGCGATGCACGTGGGTTTGCTTCAATTACAAAAACTTCACCATTCTTAATTGCAAATTGAATATTGATAAGTCCTTTAATATTTAATGCACGGGCAATTTTCTCAGCATATTCTTCCATGGTATGCACAATCAATGGTGATAAATTAAACTCAGGCAACACGGCATTGCTATCGCCGCTGTGAATACCGGCAGGCTCTATGTGTTCCATTACACCCATCACATGAAAATCTTTGCCATCAAAAATTGCGTCTATCTCTGCTTCCTGGCAACGATCAAGAAAATGATCAATTAAGATTTTATTTCCCGGCAAATGTTTTAATAAACTCAGCACACCTTTTTCCAGCTCTTCATCATTTAAAACAATACGCATGCGCTGGCCGCCGAGAACATAACTTGGCCTTACCAACACGGGGTAACCAACTTTTTTTGCAACTTCTATCGCATCATCCGTATCGTATGCGGTTCCATAATTTGGATACGGAATTTCAAGATGCTTAAGCATGTCGCTGAAGCGGCCGCGATCTTCGGCAATATCCATGCTATCGAATGAAGTGCCGATAATTTTTATTCCTTTTTCATCTAATCTTTTTGCAAGCTTCAATGCCGTTTGGCCACCAAGCTGAACAATTACTCCATAAGGTTTTTCGAGTTCAATAATTTCCCAGATGTGTTCCCAGAATACCGGCTCAAAATATAATTTATCAGCAATATCAAAATCTGTGGAAACTGTTTCAGGATTACAATTGATCATGATCGCTTCATAGCCACATTCTTTTACTGCAAGCAAACCATGCACACAACAGTAATCAAATTCAATTCCCTGTCCTATACGATTAGGCCCGCTTCCCAACACAATCACTTTCTTTTTTGAAGAGGGAATGGATTCATTACTTATAATTTTATTCATTTTTTGTTTCGAATCTTTATCCAAAATAAATATCTGTTATTCTTTTCTAAATAAATTTTTATTCAAACGTACTATAGAAATAAGGTGTCTTTGCTTCAAATTCCGCACTGCATGTATCCACCATTTTATAAACTCTTGTTATTCCTAGTCCTTTTCTTTTTTCATAAATATCTTCATCAGTACTTCCGTCTTTCATAATCCTGGCAATTTGCTCATCACTAAAGCCAAGCTTTTTAGCTTTCTTTAAAAGTTCGGGTGAAATATTATCAAGTGAAACTTTTAAAAGTTCTTTTTCACAATCACATATTTTTTGAATCTGGTAAATGAACCACCGGTCGATTCCGGTTGATTCACAAATGCGGCGCACGCTCACTCCAATCATCAACGCATCTTTAATTCTGAAGATGCGATCCCATTTTGGAATTTTTATGTATTCAATAATTTCATCAGCATACATAAGGCTTTTGCCATAGTAACCTAAGCCAACTGCTTCGTTTTCCAAACTCTGACAAGCTTTTTGAATAGCTTCAGTAAAGCTTCTGCCGATTGCCATTACTTCTCCAACTGATTTCATTTGAAGGCCAAGTGTATCATCCGCTCCTTTAAATTTATCAAAGTTCCACCGTGGAATTTTTACAATAACATAATCAAGCGCAGGTTCAAAATAGGCTGAAGTTGTTTGCGTGATTTGATTTTTTAATTCATCCAATGTAAAACCAATCGCAAGCTTTGCAGCAATTTTTGCAATAGGATAACCCGTAGCCTTACTCGCTAATGCAGAAGACCTGCTTACTCTTGGATTTATTTCAATAGCAATAATTTCTTCTGTTTGTGGATTAAGTGCAAACTGCACATTACATCC
>JBEPVC010000397.1:0-2070 GCA_041691235.1 Chitinophagaceae bacterium | reverse complement strand
TATGGATCAATATTTTCTTTTCAATATCAAAAAAATAAAACACATTTTACTTTTGGCGGCGGATGGAATGAATATGATGGAAAGCACAATGATATTGTAACATGGGCGCAGCAGGGATTTCCAAAGAATTATGTTTATTCTGATTTGCCTGCCAACAAACGCGATTTTAATTTGTATGCAAAGCTGCTGCAAAATTTAGGTGCAGGGATTTCGGCATTTGCAGATGTGCAGGGAAGATTTGTAAATTATAATATTAAAGGGTTTGAATCAAATCCTGAGATAAGAATTAATAAAGATTATACTTTCATTAATCCGAAAGCAGGTTTATCTTTTAATAAAAACAATTACCAGTTGTATGTTTCTTATTCCGTTGCAGCAAAGGAACCTAACCGTGATGACTTTGAAGCTACATCCAATCAAATACCAAAGCCGGAAATATTGTATGACCTTGAAGCAGGAGCACAAAAGAAAACAAGCAACTTTAATTATGGCGCTACATTTTATTATATGAATTATCAGAACCAGCTTGTATCAACAGGCAAAATAAATGATGTAGGAGCTTACACAAGAACAAATGCACCACAAAGTTTCAGGCTGGGAGTTGAATTGGAGGTCGAAGCAAAATTTGCAAAATGGATAAACGCAGCAGGAAATATTTCGTTTAGTAAAAACAAAATAAAAAACTTTACTGAGTACGTGGATGATTATGACAATGGCGGTCAAAAAATTTATCAATATCATAATACTGATATTTCTTTTTCACCAAATGAAGTTGCAGCCGCAACAATAAATGTAATACCCGTTAGTGATGGAGAAATAAGTTTTATTTCAAAATATGTGGGAAGGCAATTTCTTGATAACACTTCGCATGTGAGCAGGAGCCTTAATCCTTATTATGTTCAGGATATAAAATTTTCTTACACGCTTCGTAAAAATATTTTTAAGGAAGTCAATTTTATTTTCCAAATCAATAACATTCTTAATGAAAAGTATGAGCCTAACGGTTATACTTACAATTATATTTCCGGCGGTGAGCTTGCTGTTGAAAATTATTATTTTCCAATGTCGGGCACTAATTTTTTAGCAGCCATTAATATTAAGTTGTAAAAACACACGTAAATTTTTCAAAAAAAATTAGAGCGTCTCTTTTTCACTCATCAATTAAAATAATTCATGGTTCAGTAATCCAGATTTTTTTAAAAAAGATTAGCCTTCTACATTGCACGTGAAATTTTCTCATGTGCTTTTTAGTTTTAGCACATTCCGAGCGGGCAGTCTTGTCCGCTTTTATTTTTATACTAACCCTTTAGGATTTAACTTTTAAATTTTTCCTGCCATGCAAGCATACCACCTGTTAAATTTTTTGTATTGATAAATCCGAGCTGATCTAGTATCATAGCACTTATTCCGCTCCTGTTGCCACTTCTGCAATAAAGAATTACTTCTTCATTTCGCAAGTCTTCAATGTCTTCTATTTGCATAGATTGAACTTTACCAATTGGTAATAAAAGGCCGCCAATATTAAATTCAGCATTTTCATGTGGTTCTCTTACATCAATGAGGTTAAGCGTTTCCCCGGCATCGAGTCTTTTTTTTACTTCTTCTGGCGAAATATTTGTCATTTTTATTTTTTTAAACTATCGGGCTGAGCATTATTTATTTTAGAGCTGTCGGGCGCAGGCCGTGTTGCTGTGATCCACACATCCATCGTTTGCCCCGGTTGAATAAAATTTGGCTGGCCTTCCTCATTAGTAACATCAGGATTTTGTTTATATACAAATGAGTTGAGCGTATCAGTTATTGTTCCGGAAGCAAGCAATGCTGCAAGGGTAATTCCTTTTGTCCCAAGTTCTGCCTTCGCTTCTGATAATGTAAGACCATACAAATCGGGAACAACAATTTGTTCCTCAACAAGTCCGCCACCAATTACGAGACTAACGGAGGCGCCCCAACGAAGTTTCACACCGGGCTGTATTTTTTTCCCGTCATAATCCTGTTCTAAAACAGATCCCTTCATAAAATCTGGGCGAACAGTAGTATCGCCTAATTGCAAATGTGCTTTGTTAAGCC
>JBEPVC010000396.1:0-2084 GCA_041691235.1 Chitinophagaceae bacterium | reverse complement strand
GGATAACGTGATAGTGGAAATAAGCAGCTGGTAATAAGTGGTGAGTCCAACTTGAAACTCTTAATTCTAAACTATATGCTTAAAACTCATTTCAAATTTGCTTTTCGGAGCATGATGAAATACCCGGGCTTTTCATTTCTTAATATTGCGGGCCTTACTTTAGGTATTGCTGCTTCATTTGTAATTTTAATGTACACCTGGCAGGAACTTCGCACTGACAGACACTTTGCCGACTATGATAGAATCTATCGCGTAAGCACCGATTTTTTTGACATGGGTGGCTTTGCAGCAAGCCAGCAACAACTGCACGACAAATTATTAAATTATAAAGATGTTGAGCTTGCAACAAGGCTCCAGAGAGGTTACCAGGAAATACCTGTCGAGATAAATTCCAATACATGGCGCGAGCCTTATTACTTTAGTACAGATTCGAATTATTTTAAAATATTTTCTTATCATTTTATTGAAGGTTCTGCCAATCTTGTTTTACACTCGCCCGATGAAGTGGTACTAAGTGAAAAACTGGCGAAAAAATATTTTGGCAATCAAGCGGCTTTCGGAAAATTTATTAAAATAGGAAAAGATAAAAAATCTTTTCGTGTAACCGGTGTTGTTAGGGATAATGATTATAAAACCCATTTACTGGCAGATATGTGGATGCCGGTGTATGAATCAGTGAAACCTGAAAATTCAACCAACTGGAATTCAGCACGGTTTTATAATTATGTAAAGCTTTCACCTCATGCCACTGAAGCAAACCTTCGAAATGATTTGAATGATATTTTAAAAAAAGATGTATATCCTTCAGCAGCTTCAACAAAACCTTTTGCTGAATGGAAGACGGACCCAAAATCAATTCGGTTTATTATTGAGCCGTTAAAAGATATTTACCTTCATTCAAATTTGAAATTTGAAATAGCGCCCGGCGGAAATCCAACGCAGATCTATATACTGGGCATTATCGGAATTTTTATCATTCTTATTGCAGCCATTAATTATGTGAATCTTACTACTGCAAGAGCATCGGTTCGTGCTAAAGAAGTCGGCATTAAAAAAACATTGGGTGCAGCAAGGCCTGCATTAATAATGCAGTTTCTTTCTGAAACAATTTATACAAGCATTGTAGCAATGATACTGGCCGTTTTTCTTGCGCAGGGCCTAATCGCAATTTTTGAGTCGCTTACCGGTACACGTTTGGTAAACGGATCTTTAATAGGAGTGCAACAATTAATTTTTCTTTTTGGATTTGTATTGCTGATTGGAATTTTAGCAGGACTGTATCCTGCATTTTATTTAACCGGGTTTCGTCCGAAAAAAATTCTTAAGGGTGATCTCACTATTAAAGGAAATAAAAATTTCAGAAGCAGCCTCGTCGTGTTTCAATTTTCTCTTGCTATTGGTTTAATTATTTGCACGATGGTTGTTTACAAGCAACTGCACTTTATGCAAAATAAAGACAAAGGTTTTACCGACCGTGGAGTGATATCAGTGAATAATGCCGGCGTGATGGGCAATAATGTAACGGCATTCACACAGGCAATCAATAGCAGGAGCGAAGTAATTTCTACAAGCCGCAACCAGCGTACGCCTGCCGGCAAAAGCCTGTGGATGTACACGTATCAAACACCTGAAATGAAAGATGCGCTTACATTCCAAACATTTCCGGCCGATGAAAATTATATCCCCACACTTGGAATGCATTTGATTGCAGGGAGAAATTTTTCAAAAGATTTTCCAACCGACACAGCAGCAGCTATCATTAATGAAGCTGCTGTGAAAGAATTAGGATTAAAGCATCCCATTGGGGCGCAAATTAATGAAGGGCAAAAAGTTATTGGAGTGATTAGCGATTTTAATTTTCAGTCAATGCATGAAAAAATTGCACCCGTGGTATTGATGTATAGCAAAGATGGTTACCAACTCGCGATACGGATAAAGGGAACAAAAAATCTTGCAGGCTTTAGAAATTTTATTGAAACTGAATGGAAAAAATATTCTGCTGACGAACCCATTCAATATACATTTCTTGATGAAGATTTTGCAGCGCTTGCTGATAAAGAAAAAATATTAAGCAAGGCAGTAAC
>JBEPVC010000395.1:0-2084 GCA_041691235.1 Chitinophagaceae bacterium | reverse complement strand
TTGAGAGGGAAAGATGAAGTATCTTTTAATATAGTTTTTTGAATTATAACAGAAGAAAATATTTTTCATTGAAATGAAATTGCGTATTGATAATGATTTGATGGTTGAAGAATTTTTTGAAGATACAAGACTGTTGGGCATTGTAGCGCCCATTGAACAATATCGCTTTTGCTGGCATCTTAATCAAATGCTTAATTTTAATTTCAGAATTAATAATAACATCGAAATCCAGTTAAATAAAAAAGCGAGAAAATATTTTTTCCCTGTTTATGAATTTGGCGAGCAGGCTGGTACTATAAAACACTATCTCTATAACAACGAAGATGATGGTGAGTATCTTCTCCCTGAATTTAAGCATCTCGACTTTTTATGGCTGATAAAAGATGATATAATGCATGACGATGAAATAAAATTGCTTACTGCGTCCATAAAAACATTACCGGCCGTGCAATTGATTATTGAAATGACCAACGAAAAGATCAAGAACAAGCAACACCTTATTTTTTAATCTTAAATAAATAATTATGTGGCATGAAGAAAATAACACCCTTCATAAAAAATTTCAATTCAAAAATTTCTCAGAAGCGTTTGCATTTATGACAAGGGTGGCATTAGCTGCAGAAAAAATGGATCATCATCCTAAATGGACCAATGAATATAATAAAGTTGAGATATGGTTGTCATCGCACGATGCCGGAAATATTGTAACGGAAAGAGATCAAAAACTTTCAAAAATAATTGATGCATTGTAAGTTCACCCTGTCTGAAAGTCACAGGCTTTTTTGTTTGTAAGCCTGCCACATTCCTAATAGTGACGCAAGCATCCAGGCAAGCTCCAGAATTATGAATGGTGTATAATGTATCAGGTAAGAAGCAACTCCGGCAAGCCCACTGCCAATAAAATTCAGCAGCAGGTAAAGCATTCCACCCTTAGAAATTTTATTGAGAAGGATTAAAACAAATGCAATCAATAATATAGCAACCCCGATGCTTCCAATCCAATCACTAAAGTTCATTTTATTTTTTTACGTTAATTACTTTTTCCTCTTTGCTAATAAAAGTTCCGATAGGATTTATGAATGCAGCAAGCTTATGTTGAAGAAATAATTCTTTTACTTCTGAAACAGCATTCGGTGAAACGGCAACAAGTAATCCTCCATTTGTTTGCGGATCGGGTAGCGTAGAAAATGCTTCCATAACGTTCACTTCTTTTTCAAAAGAAATTTTTTTACTGTAGCTATTCCAGTTCCGGTAGGTCGCATCTGGTACAACGCGTTGAGAAAGATAGTCTCTTGCACCTTCGTACAACCGTAACTGTGAGTAATTAATTTCTGCAGAGAGGCCGCTACCTTCAGCCATTTCAATAAGATGGCCAGCAAGCCCATAACCGGTTACATCGGTCATTGCCGACACTCCTGTTATTTTTCCCAATTCTTCTCCTATATTATTTAGTGCTGAAAGTTGCTGAAAGAAATTTGTTGCATGCTCTTCTTTCAAAACATTTCTTTTTTGAGCAGTTGCTAAAATTCCACCGCCAATAGGCTTTGTTAAGAAAAGAATATCGCCTTCATGAGCGGTATCATTTCTTTTTAGATTTTTTACAGGCACGATTCCATTTACAGCAAGTCCAAAAAATGGCTCGGCAGAATCAATACTATGTCCACCGGCAAGCGGAATTCCTGCTTCTTCACAAATGATCCTGCTGCCTTCAATTACTTTTTGAGCAAGAGATGCCGCTAATTTTTCAATAGGCCAGCCTAACACAGCAATTGCCAACACAGGCCTGCCTCCCATTGCATATACATCACTTATCGCATTTGCGGACGCTATTCTTCCAAAATCATACGCGTCGTCAACAATGGGCATAAAAAAATCTGTTGTGGAAATCAAAGCATTCCCGTTGCCAAGATCATACACAGCAGCATCATCTTTGCTACTATTTCCAACCAAAAGTTTTTTATTATCCGGAAAAGTAAATCCTGAATGAAGTATTTCTTCTAAAATCTGCGGCGAAATTTTACAGCCACATCCTGCGCCCCTGGAAAATTGAGTAAGCTTAACTGTATCTTCTTTTTTATCCCGCA
>JBEPVC010000394.1:0-2091 GCA_041691235.1 Chitinophagaceae bacterium | reverse complement strand
AAAAAATTTAGTTCTTTCTCCTCGTCTTTTTAAGATCAACATAATCCAGGTAATAAATAACTTTAATTGAAAAATTATTATTTTGAGGGGAAGAAATAGTGCGGTCAAAATTTTTAAAATAGGTGTACCTGCTGTCGCCGTCATCCAATACACTTTGTTGCTTCCATGCAATATTTATAAAGCTTCCGGGTGCAAATTCCAACGTATAGATGGCGTCGATATTAAAATAATTAATGTTCTCGTTAGTAAGCAATACATCATTGTGAACAGTTGGAGTGAGATTTCCATTAGCCATAAGATCATATAATTGCTTAGGCTCAACTTTGCTCCAGTAATGCCTTGCCCTGAAGGTAATGCCAGACTTGCTGTTGAAATTATATTTGAAAGAAAGAATATTCTGTATTGTTTTAAGATCGCGCCGCGAAAAGATAATATCCTTAAGAATACCATTTTCAATATACTGGCTATAATACCCGGCATCATTAATCGTAGGATTAAACAGCAATTGCTCCGTTATAGAAAACTTATCATTAAACCTGTATCGCTGTGTAGCCGTCAGGCTATAATTCGGACTGTTGAATAAACTTCTTATAGCAAAAAAATTATCCAGAAGCAGGTAATATTTTTTTGCGCTGTTTGTTTCCAACGTGGGATTTAATTGTATTCTTTGCGGGCTTCTGAATGAATAACCTGCTACTCTTGGCTCATAAAAATCATTCCCTTTTGGCACATAGCCAACGTACATTGAAAGCAACCATAAATTCTTAAATTGTATATTACCGTTTATGTTAGAAGTAAATACCTGGAATTTTGTATTAATTTTTTGATCCGGTACTTTACTATAGAGCAAACTATAATAACTATTAAAATTTAGCTGTATCCTATTGTACCATGAAGTTGGTTTCTGCCATCGGTAGCTTGTCCGAAAATAATGATCAAAATAGTTGTTATTAAATAGTATTCCTAAATCGTTAATATCATACCTGGCATCTGTTGCATCTTCCTGCAATTGAAAAAGCCAGTTACCACCTGTTTTATTAAAGCCAATTAAATGCGCATGGCCAATTGATGTCTTTTGTGATGACCCGTATATTTGACTAATAGCGAGTTTACCATTGAATTGATAGGTGTTGTTCTTATTATTTAAATTAAATAAACCTGCTGTAACATTTGCATTGTAATAATCTTTGCTTCGGGTAACATTTGTATTAATGAAAGATATCTCTGAATTATTTTTCAATGATTGATCGAGTACAAGTATGTTATAATTTGTAGGTGGATTTGTTTGAATGTTTCTTTTATTGCCTGCGCTGTCTTCTACTTGCGCATACATTGGTTGTGTAATGGCATTAAATATACCGATGCCAAGTCCTTTCTTTGTTCTTCCCGACACTTTAGTTCCATTAATAAGTTTTGATTCCTGAGGATTTTTTAAAAAATGTTCATTGGCATGAATATGGTTGCCGGCAGATGAAGTATCCTGCACATCATAATAGCCGATAGGTTGTCCGCCGATTCTTCGCGAGTAAAATAAATCTCCCTTACTAAAAAGATCTGTTCCCTCTGTAAAAAACGGGCGGTTCTCATTATACTTTACTTCGAACGGCGTAAGGTTTAGTACCTGGTTATCGCTTTGCACTTGCCCAAAGTCCGGGATTAATGTCATATCCAAAGTAAACCCTTCTGTGATTCCATACTTCACATCCATTCCACCATTCACTGATGAGGTCCAGTTTTTCACTCTTTGCGTTTCGTAAGGATAATGATTGAGGTATGTTGAAAAATAGGGTGAAAATGATAAACGCAATGGAGGATGTATTTTTTCTATGCCGGTCCACAATCCTTCCTGGTTCATTAATCCATTTACATTTGGATCTACAGGATTCCAAAAATATTGCTGCGCGGTTTTACTTCGGCGTCGTGTAAAATTTAATCCCCAAACCTGGTTATCACGATTAGAAAATCTTAATGCAGAGTAAGGAATGCGCATTTCAAAGCTCCATCCATCCGCATGAACTTTTGCATCGCTGTTCCAAACTGCGTTCCATGTATCATCTTCTATATTAGCAGCGTTTGAATACTTTGCATCAT
>JBEPVC010000393.1:0-2100 GCA_041691235.1 Chitinophagaceae bacterium | reverse complement strand
TGTTTGCTACAAATTTTTCATGTTCCCATGCTTCAATGTAACAAAAACCAACCCATGTGTTATCTTCTGTAACAGCAATTACCGCTTTGCCCTCGAGTATTTTTTGTTCTATATATTCTGTAGATCGTTTTGCAATACCTGTGCCTCTCGCCTGCGCAGACGCAGCCATCTCATCTGTAATTGCAGATGCGTATATTAGATCCTGGGAAATTGCAACACGAACAATGATGTTTGATTGTTCCAATTTTGCAAAAAAATTTAATTATGAAAAAAAAGGAAATAAACTGGGGATTTTTTTTCACTGATAGGGGCGTTGTTAACTGCTCGGCCTATCAGCATCCACGTCGTAAAAGATGTACCGTTGCCGGGAAGAAGAAATTATATAGATTATTATTTTTCAACTCTGTTCTTATAACTTTAAAAATATTGAACAGCAAAAATAATATAATAATTATAATTGAGTCT
Organism: Chitinophagaceae bacterium; assembly: GCA_041691235.1. Lineage (GTDB taxonomy): Bacteria > Bacteroidota > Bacteroidia > Chitinophagales > Chitinophagaceae > Ginsengibacter. Next base: position 1,635 of record JBEPVC010000393.1, on the reverse strand, counting down.
AATTTTATGAAAATATTTAGGCCTCACTCCAACCCCACTCCAAAAGGAGAGGGAACTAATTTATTAACCAATTAATTTTTCAACTTATCGTTTCCGCAACCGCTTTTTTTATCCATGGCTCTAATGCGTCAGCAATTTGCCGGTCGTTACTTAAATGTGGTACTTTGTTTTGGCCTCCCAGCTTGCCAACACTTTTCATATAATTTATAAAAGCATTTTTTTGTAGAGACACAATTTTCAACGGTTGAAGAATGTTTCCTTTTATAAGATCATCGTAATAAATATTTTTTTTGCGAAGGTTGTCATCAATCTCTTTCGCAAACTTTTTAATGTTTACAGGAATATTTTCAAATTCAATAAACCATTCATGAAAACTTTTTTCACCGTTTTTTGAAATTTTCGGAGCAACTGTAAATTCCGTGATGTTTACATTTACAGCATTGGCTGTTTTTAATAAAGCATCTTCAACTTCTTCTCCTATTACATGCTCACCAAATGCAGAAATAAAATGCTTTACTCTTCCGGTTACAACAAGCCGGTATGGATTTAATGAAACAAATTTTATAGTGTCGCCGATATTATATGCCCATAAACCCGCATTGCTGCTAACTACCAGCACATAATTTTCATTCAGCTTTACATCTTTCAAGGTTAACCTTGTTGGATTCTCTTTATTAATTTCAGCAGCCGGTACAAACTCATAAAAAATTCCACTATCGGTATTTAATAACAGGCCTTCTTCTTTCTGGCTATCCTGGAATGCAAAAAATCCCTCGCTTGCGGGATACAATTCAATGGTATCAATTTTTTTTCCGATGCTTTCAAAAAGCTTTGCTTTATATGGCTCAAAGTTTACACCACCTTGTACCATCACGCTAAAATCAGGAAAAATATCTTTTATCTTTTTGCCGGTTTTTTTTACCAACGCATCAAAATACATTTGCATCCACGGTGGTATGCCGCTGATAAGCGTCATTCTTTCTTTTACTGTTTCATCAACAATTTTATCAAGCTTTGTTTCCCAATCATCAATGCAATTGGTTTCGAAAGTCGGCAATTGATTTGCCCTTAAATAGCGTGGAATATGATGATTCACTATTCCGCTTAATCTTCCTGTAGGAACTCCGCCGACTCTTTCCAATTCAGGTGAGCCGCTTAAGAAAATCATTTTTCCATTTGCAAATTGCGTATTTCCCGTTTGCGCCATATAACAAAGCAATGCATTTCTTGCAGTGTTAATATGATTGTCAATAGAATCTTTTGTTATAGGAATATATTTTACACCACTGGTTGTTCCGCTGGTTTTTGCAAAATAAATTGGAAGGCCTTTCCATAAAATATTTTGCTTGCCTTGTTTTATTTTATCGATGTAAGCATGAAAATCTTCATAATCTCTTAGCGGAACATTCTTTACAAAATCAGCATGAGTTTTAATTGCATCGAAGTGATGTTCCTTTCCAAATTCCGTTTTATTTGCCGCCTTAATTAATGACTGAAATATACGCTCCTGGTCGGTTACAGCAGTTAGCATTGACTTACGAATCTGCTTATGTATATATATAGCAAATGGCTTTGCTAATAATGATTTTATTTTCATTTGTGGTAGCTAATCGTTAAGGCCGCAAATTACTGATA
>JBEPVC010000392.1:0-2101 GCA_041691235.1 Chitinophagaceae bacterium | reverse complement strand
GAAAAATTTGTGTTCACAAGATTTGAGCCATCAGGAATGGTTGATCATCCGAATATAAAAACAACCACTTCCATTATTGATTTCATGTTCCGTTCACTGGCGTATGAATATTTGGGAAGAAATGATTTGGTACACGTACTGGATAAACCTGAAGTGGAAAATACAGGCAGTGAAGTATGGGATGAGAACTCTCCGACGATAGGAAACAGGGTTCCTGAATTAAGTGAAGTAAGAGTGATTGGCTCGTCTAACGGTAAAGCACAATCGCTAAAGCCGCATCGTACAGAACATACAAAAAAAGTAAATAATGGATTTGATGCAGTAAACACTGCAGCTAAAAATATGCAAAGTGATGCACCGGCTTGTAATACCTGCGGGCACATTACTATCCGTAGCGGAACCTGCTATAAATGCCTGAATTGCGGCAACAGCATGGGTTGCAGTTAAGCTTTTTTTTCGGGGTAAATAATAAAAAGCCACCTGCACAGGGGTGGCTTTTTATATACCTTGGGGCAATTCTTCCAAAATAACTTGCCTGTTTTTTCGTTAAATAGTATTATCATCTAAAGGTTTGTACGCGCCGTCTTAACTAATAAATTTTTACCTTTATTTTGTATAGAAAAATTCCTCCAATGAAACACTTAATCTTTCTGTTATTATCAATTGTTATTTTACCTGTAGCATATTCTCAAACAACACCAGTATTAAATCTTCCTAAAGATGCAAAGATTGAAGGAAGCATTATAGATATGAGAACCAAACAACCTAAAAATAATGAGCTCATTATTTTCAGAAGCCAGAAAAATAATAATGAATACCAGGTAATAAGTGATGAGAATGGGAAGTTTGGAACACGGCTTCCAAATGGTGACAAATATGACATTTACATTATGGGCTTTAAAGATTCTGTTAGCCAGAATGTTTTAGATATTCCTGCACTCGGCCCTAATTCTTATTATAAAAATCCATTTACGGTAAATCTTGAATTTGATGCGCCCAAAACATTTGTTCTTGATGATGTTGAATTTGATTTCGGAAAATATTCTCTTCGCCCGTCATCGTATGCTACGCTTGATGATTTGGTAGATTACTTGAACAGGAAGCCAAATGAAAGAATAGAAATTGGTGGCCATACCGATAATATTGGCAGCGATGAAAAAAATCTCGTGCTCTCATTGGAAAGAGCAAAATCAATTGTTGAATATTTAATTTCAAAAGGAATTTCAAACGACAGGTTGGTTGCAAAAGGCTATGGCGCTGAAGAGCCCATTGAAGATAACAGCACTGATGAAGGCCGTCAGAAAAACCGTCGCACTGAAGTTAAAATTTTAGATCAGCCTCAATAATTATTCTTTGTTTTTCAAAAATCTTTGTTCTATTAAACCAATCTGTGCATCATTGAGGTTAGATGTTTTCTTGATAACCTTTGTAAAATAATTTACTTCTTCTTTTTCTGTGGGGCAACCTACACTTATTGCTTTTGCATTTGCATCTCCTTCAGGTTGTAATCTTGAGTCAGCAAGAAAATTTCCGTTCGCATCAATTATAAACCAATAAGGAAGGCCTTGCTCTTCACCATGATATTTTGTTCTTAACTCCCGGCCACCCGTGTTTTCTAAATCTTTTTTATCCTTGCTCTCATCTATCGTGATGTGCTTTACAACATAATTATTATCAAAAAAAGATTTTACGCTTTTATCATTCATAGCAGTGTCCATTTTATGGCACCAGCCGCACCAGGAAGCATGAAAGATTATAAAAACATTTTTGTGAGATTTGGAAGCTTCAGCCATTGCTTCCTTTACTATTGCATCAGCAGATGCGGGCTTGGTTTGGCCGAAAAGATATGAAGCGCAAAAAATAAATGCTGCAATAAAAATGGAATGTTTCATAAAATTTAAAATTGAAAAAAACCTATTTTTTTATAACTAAATTCTGCAATAAAGTTCGTATTAATTTCTGAAGTACTACTTCAAAAAAAATCCGGAGCGTTAATACTACATCGTACATTTGTTTGGTATGACGTCCTCTTACTTCATTTACAATAAGGCTAAAGTTTTACAGGCATTGCGCTATCATTTTATCACGCGGAAAGAAATAA
>JBEPVC010000391.1:0-2118 GCA_041691235.1 Chitinophagaceae bacterium | reverse complement strand
GTATAAATATTCGTTCCTTTAATTATAAAAATATTTGCAATCACCGAGTCGCATATTCTTCCAAACGAATTGAGGATTATGCAATCATTTAGCTTATTTTTTTTTGCAAATAAAGCCGCCATAGAGTAAGGCAGGTAATTATTTGATTTAAGGTTTGAAAAACTATCACAACTTTTTACTGCACCTTTGAAGACATCCACCACCAGGCCGTTTCCATTTAATTCCATTTCATTTTTAAGTGGCCATGTCTCAATAATATAGTTGGGAAACATATTTTCCGGATCAAATATTCCGCCATTACTACGAAAAACCACTAAGCGAATTCGTGCAATTTTATTATGCTGATTTTTTTCCAGTAATTCAATAATTTTTTTCTGAAGAAAAGCAGCAGTAAAATTTTTTGGAATATCAAATTGTAAAAGCTGAAGCCCGTTAAATAATCTTTCGAAATGGAATTCTGCATTCAAAACGCGATCGTTTACAAACTTCATAGTTTCAAACAAACCGTCACCATATCGGAATGAGCGATTACCCGGGCTTATCACAGGTGTGTTTTCTTTATAAAATTTATTATTAAAAATAAAAAAGCTCATTCATAAAAATATGAATGAGCAAATTAAGATTAAAAGCAGTTGATTAAAAATGCAACTGGTATTATATTTCCTGGTCCAGCAAATTATTTTTTACAGCAAACATTATAAGGCCTGCAGTGCTTTTCGCTCCTGTTTTCGTTTTGAGCTTATCCCTGATAGCTTCAATTGTGCGGGGGCTTAAATCAACTGCCTCGGCAATTTCGCGGGTGCTTTTCTCTTCGCACATAAGCCTCAGCACTGTTATCTCTTTATCAGAAAGTGTGGCATCTTCCTGCTGAAGCTTTATAGAAGCTAAAGGAGATTTATGCCTGAGATTATTTAACAGCGCCTTATTCGTTAAAGAATTAAAATAAAATTCCTGCTCGTGACAGGTCTTTATTGCTTCATAAATAATTTCAGAATCAGATGTTTTAGTGAGATAGCTATTTGCGCCCAGCTCCATTAATTTGGTAATCATGCTTTGATCGTCCATCATAGTAAGCATGATAACTTTAATTTGTGGGTATAGTCTTTTAATTTCAGGTAAAGTGGCAATGCCATCCATAATAGGCATTTGAATATCCAGCAGAATAACATCAGGCTGAATGCCTTTTAATAAATTAAGTAAATGGGAACCATTGTCTGCCTCAGCAATTATTTTTATATCTTTTCTAGATGAGAGAGCCGTTTTAACTCCTGCACGATAAAGTACATGATCATCAGCAATTATCACGTTTATTACGTCGCCGCTTTCAGTTTTCATTAATAAATATTAGATTTTAAATTTAAAACACAATTTGCAAATTTCCGACTTTTAAGTGGTAATTTAAACAGAATAACTACGTAATTATCGCTATAGTAATATTACGAATAAAAAAAGTAAAATAACGGAGAATATAACAAAGATTACTTTAAATAAAACACCGCGCCGGCGGTGCTTTAGATTATAAATTTTACAACAATTATTTCTTCTTTTGGCTTTTTGGAGCAAAAATGGCGAACATTCTTTTGCCTTCCAGCTTAGGCATACTTTCAAGCGTGCCTACTTCTACCAGTCTTTCAGCGAATTTTAGCAATAGTAATTCCCCTCTTTCTTTAAACATGATGGCCCTTCCTTTGAATTGCACATAAGCTTTAACCTTATTGCCATCTTTTAAAAAATTCTCAGCATGTTTTGACTTGAAATCAAAATCATGATCATCAGTATTAGGTGTAAAGCGAATTTCCTTAACTTCAGAAACCTTGCTTTTAGCCTTCATCTCTTTTTCTTTCTTTTTCTTTTCGTAAAGAAATTTGTTATAGTCAATCACCTTGCAAACAGGAGGATCTGCCTGCGGAGAAATCTCAACGAGATCCAGGCCCTGGTCATTCGCTATTCTAAGTGCTTCCGCAATGGGATAAACACCTACTTCAATGTTCTCACCAACTAAGCGTACCTGTGGCACTCTTATCATGTTATTGGTTCTATGTTCCTGCTGTTGTTCTTTTCTGAAACGTGGATTAAATGCGCCTCTTGGCGGCCGGGGTGGAAATGCCATTAATTGAT
>JBEPVC010000390.1:0-2140 GCA_041691235.1 Chitinophagaceae bacterium | reverse complement strand
AAAGCCATCATTTAATATCTCAATCGCATCAGCATAGCTATTTGTATAGCGGCTACAAATAGCCATAGCATATCCGTAGAAAAAGCTATAAATTTTTTTCTGGCTCTCCCTGTTATTTTGAGCACATCTTTTTAAATGTATGCGTAGCTCGCCTGCTGACTCCAAGCTATTTTTTTGAATGATAGATTTGTGATTCTTTGTATTCTCAAAGACGGGTGAAAAAACTTCTGCAATAGCGTTGCTCATATTATTCGGGTCGTTTAATAAGATGGAAGAATTGTCAAACCTCACTTGCTACCCCGTTTCCTGTCATCTAATTACTTATGGAAGACTGGAGCTTTTTTAAAAGGGGGTAAATATTTCATTTCAAATACAAAATAAATCTTTGCTTTGCTTATCTATTTCAGTACTTCTGCCTATTTTAGAATTGAACATACCTATTTTGGGCCATGCAACTTATTGAGCGCGATAATTTCCTTGCCTTGCTTAAAACTGAATTCAGTAAAATAAATTCCGGTGAAGGCCATTGCTTTTTTATTATTGGAGAAGCTGGCATTGGTAAAACTTCTTTGATTAAAACTTTTTTAAGCCAGGTTGAAGATGAGTGTATTCAATATACCGGGGCCTGCGATTCATTATTTACCCCAAGGCCGCTTGCACCGTTATATGATCTTGCATTGCAGATTAAAGGAGATTGGGTTGATACGATTCATTCATTATCGAGAACGCAATTGTTTGCAAAATTTGTGCAGGAGATTACTGATAGCAGCAAACGCGTTGTTGTTGTTTTTGAAGATGTTCATTGGGCCGACGAAGCGACGCTTGATTTTATTCAATTTTTTGCCCGTCGCGTGAGCCACATGAAATGCTTATTTATTTTGACTTTCAGGGACGAAGCAATTAATCTTCAACACTCACTAAGAAATGTTCTTGGCAATCTTGCTCCGGATACATTTACCCGCATTCAGTTAACACCCTTGTCTTTAGAAGCGGTTCATAAGCTGGCTGATGAAAAAGGTTTTGATGCAGAAAATGTTTACAGCATTTCCGGAGGCAATCCATTTTATGTTAATGAAATTTTAGCAAGCTATAGTCCTGGTATTCCTGATAATATTAAAGATGCAATACTTTCTGTTTACAACCGCACGGAAGAAGAAACAAAAAATGTATTGCAAGTGCTGTCTGTAATTCCTGAAGGATTGGAACTTAACCGTTTTTCAAAAATTGATCCTTCCTGGCTTGAAGCAATTGGCGATTGTCTTGAAAAGAAAATTCTTCTTATCAAAAATGATAAAATTTATTTTAAGCATGAATTATATAGAAGAACTATTGAAAGCTCGCTTTCTCCATGGAAACGAATTGCACTAAATAAAAAATTGCTGGATCTTTTTTTAAAAACATTTGAGGAAAAAGGAGAGGTTGAACGGATTGTTCACTATGCTAAAAATGCGAATGAAAAAAAGCTGGTGGTTGAATATGCGCCGTTAGCTGCAAATAACTCGGCATCAGTGGGCGCACACAGAGAGGCCTCAAAATTATTTTTGACGGCTATTGAATATTCTGAAGGAAATGATACAGATCAGCTTGTAAAATTTTATGAAGCTTATGCCTATGAATGTTATCTTACTAACCAGATAAAGGAAGCGATTATCTACCAGCGAAAAGCTTTAAAAATCTGGCAGGAAAAAAATGAAATCGAGCAAACAGGAAATAGCATGCGGTTTCTTTCACGCCTTTGGTGGTTTGATGGCAACAATGCAGAAGCAGAAAAATATGGAAAGGAAGCAATCGAAATTTTACAGTCGCAGCCATCTTCGAAAGCAAAGGCAATGGCATTTAGCAATATGTCTCAGCTGAAAATGCTTTCTAAAGAAACTGTTGAATCTATTGAATGGGGAACACTGGCAATTGAAATAGCAAAAGAAATAAGAGACGATGAGATTCTTTGCCATGCACTGAATAATGTGGGCAGCGCGCAATTAAATGATCAATCATCAAATGAAATCGGGATAAAATTTTTGAAGGAAAGCCTGAATATTGCGTTAAAAAATTCGTTTCACGATCACGCAGCAAGGGCTTATGCAAATGTTATTAGCAACAGAGCTTCTTATAAAGAATATGATTTGGCTAAAAATTATTT
>JBEPVC010000389.1:0-2157 GCA_041691235.1 Chitinophagaceae bacterium | reverse complement strand
AGGCAGAAATTCTTCCTTCGCAATTAAATGTGATCGCCGGTGGTAAGAATAGTGAATGAGCAACAGTCAATGTACGGAACTCAGATAATTTTAGTAAATCGTGTCCCTCTCCATCAGAGAAGGTTGGGATGAGGCTTCACACGCATTTCCACACAACATCAACAAAATAATTCTTCTTATCAAAAAAATTACCAACTGGCTTAAAGCCTGTGTTTAAAGCTATTTCATTGCTCTGGTCAACAGTATATTTTTGGGAAATTTCCATAAATATCGCTTCATCTTTTTCAAACAAAATAGTAACATCCGCAATATTAACTCTTTGGGCTTTTCGTGAAATTAAGTAGCTTTTGCAAGCTCCGATTGCCGGATCGTATGTTGCATAGTGTTCAAAATCATGCAGGTTAAAGTCGGCATTCAATTCTTTATTAATTCGTTGTAAAAGATTAAGGTTAAACTCGCTTGTGTATCCTTTACTGTCGTTGTATGCTGCTAATATTTTTTTGGGATCTTTTTTAAGATCCATTCCAATTAAAACCATGTCTCCTTCGCTAAGCTTGCTGCGAAGCTGATGGCAAAACTGTGGCACTTCTTCCAGGGAAATATTGCCAATGTTGGATCCAAGAAATAATACGAGTTTTATTTTATCGGAAATTTTTTTTGCTGATGTGAGCATTTCAAGATATTCACCATTAAGCCCGTGAATAGCCATCTGGGGGAGTTCTTCAGGAAGTTTTTTATGAAGCAGGTTGATTATATTCTTTGAAATATCTACAGGAAAATAAGTTGACAACGCATTTTTATTAACGAGCTCTTTTAAAAGAAACATTGACTTTACAGCATTGCCAGGGCCAAGCTCTACAACATCAAAATTTTGATGATGTTCAATAACTATATTTGCCAATTCAGTTGTTTGCGTTGAAAAAATTTCCATTTCGCTGTTAGTTAAATAATATTCATCGCACTCCATTATTTTCTGAAATAGCTCATCACCTTTCTTATCGTAAAAATATTTCGATTGCAAATATTTAGGAGTTGTTTGCAATCCTTTCAGCACATCCTGCAAAAATTGATTCATCACAATTTGTTTTGTTTCATCAATATAACACCCTATCATAAAATATTTTTTTTGAATACTATACGGTAATTATTGTGCCAATCTTATTCCGGTATATTGCCAGCGCAAATAAGGGTGAAAAAAATTGCGGTAGGTAATGCGGCTATGCCCTTTCGGCGTTACTTCTGATGCCCCCCGCAAAACTTTTTGATTCACCATAAATTTTCCATTGTATTCTCCAATTGCGCCGGGTGCTTTTGAAAAGCCGGGATAAGGAAGATAGGCGCTTTCAGTCCATTCCCAGCGTTGTCCCCAGTTAAATTTTTGAGCAGCAATTTCCCACTCAAATTCAGTAGGAAGGCGCATTCCTTTCCACGAAGCATAGGCTGCCGCTTCATAAAAGCTAACGTGACAAGCAGGTTCATGAATATTTATTTTCTTCAATCCATCAAGGGTATAATAGTACCACTCGTTATCAATAAAATGCCAGTAAAGTGGTGAATTAATACTGTTTACTTTTACCCAATCCCAGCCTTCTGCATGCCAATAATTAAAATTTGAATACCCGCCCGCATTCATAAACTCCAAAAACTCGCCATTGCTAACCAGTTCTGTTGAAATTTTAAATTCATTTAAAAAAAACTGGTGCCTGCTTAATTCATTATCAAAACAAAAACCATTTCCTTCATACCCAATTTCATAAATGCCTTTAGATATTTTTAAGAATTCATTTGTTCTTTTTTGAAAAATCTTTTTATTATTTCCAGGTGAAGAATTATAAGCCGGAAATAATGGATTGTTTCCTAAAATATACTTTATGTCAGTTGACAACAACTCCTGGTGTTGCTGCTCGTGATTAAGCCCTAGAATAATAATTTCTTCCGCTTCCTTTGACAATTGAGTCTGTAAAAATTCAGCCATAGCCTCATCAACATGTTTTCTGAATCTATAAATATCTTCAACTGAAGGACGGCTTAAATTTCCGCGGTCAGTTCGAATAACTCTTGCACCTACTGTCTCATAATAACTATTAAAAACAAAATTGTATTGTGGATCAAATTCCTCATAATTTTTTACGTAAGGCTTTAAAATAAATGTTTCAA